>JAGLHR010000001.1 GCA_023143415.1 Thiomargarita sp.
GGTTGCCCTGAGTAGTTACGATTATCTCATTATTTTACTCTGTTATTATATACTAATAAACAAAACTTTTAAACCCAATTTAAGGTAAATTTATGTTTGTTATCATTTTTTTAAAAAAGCGGTACCTATTTCTTGATTTATGTTAATTAATTTACTAGAATATACTGTCGAATATTTATTTGAGTCTAAAGTTTATGCATTATCTGATTGAAATGTTTGAACGACTCACATAATCGGCATTATAAGTGAAAATCTGGAGGATATATCAAACGTTTTACCTTTCTTTATACTCAATCATTTTTAATCTGGAGAAAAAATGAAATTTTCAAAACTAAGCTTTGCAGCAGCTTGTGTTTTTCTTGGAACAAGTAGCCCTGTCGCATCTGACAGTGGTACTGGTTTTCAGTTGTTTTCAGATTCGTTGCTCTACGCACAAATTCGACCTCGCTATGAATACGCGGATATAGATGGTGGTGCAGAAGCAGCGAATGCGTTTACTAACAGAACCGTTATTGGGGGTAAATTTAGTCAGTTGGCTGAAGTAAAAGGTCTCAGTGCAACTATTGAAGCAACAAACGTCAGTCATTTTGGTATAATGGATGATTATAAGCCAGAACAAGGTGATTATGACGTAATTATGGATCCGAGCCAGACGCGGATGACACAAGCTCATTTGACCTATCAAATGGGTAAGACGACTTTCATCGCTGGACGGAAAATGCTCACTTTGGACAACCATCGCTTTGTTGGTCATGTCGGTTGGAGACAGATGCCCCAAACTTTCGACGTGCTTGCGGTGATTGACAAGAGTGTTAAAAATCTCACACTCACAGGTGTTTATATCAACGGAATCAACAAGATATTTGAGAACAGAAGGGATAAAACCAATTCTTGGTTGTTTAATGCTTCTTATGCGGTTATGCCTGAACTCAAGGTGACGGGTTATACATATCTGTTGGCTTCCATTCATGATACCATTGGTGTCAGGGCAACGGGGAAAAGGAATATTTCCGGCTTTAAACTCAGTTATGAGGCTGAATACGCATACCAAGATAAGCCCACTTTTGAGACAGACAGTGGTATTAAGCCAGATCAGGAAGCACAGTACTATAAATTGGCTGTGAAGGGCAAGTATGATCGCTTTGTCTTAGGAGCCGCTTATGAGGTACTCGGAGAGAAAGAGGGAGATGGTGGTGGCGCATTTTCTACGCCATTGGCAACGCTTCATGCTATGGCTGGCTTTGCGGATAGATTCCTTAAAACGCCTGATAAAGGATTGGTAGATATCAATTTCACGCTGGGATACATCGACAAAAAGTTGGGGAAATTCCTCGCCTTCTATCACCTTTTTGAAAGTGATGGTGGTGATGATTACGGCAGTGAGCTTGATCTTGTTTATGTGCGTAAGTTCAATAAGAACTTGAGTATGTTTGTCAAGAGCGCGTTTTATTGGGAAGGTGATGATTTAGCCAACAATGATGCGATTAAATATTGGCTGATGATGGATTATAAGTTTAATTTCTAGCCGACTTTTTAGAAACCAAGTTTTTTGAAAAAACTTGGTTTCTTTGTGAAAAACTTAATTGAGGTGATAAACCTCGTACAAGGAGAAAAAATGACATTTTCAAAATTCCGTTATGCGATAGCCAGTCTTTTGCTGATAGGTGCGAGTAGCTTACTCGTTTCTTGCGTCGGAGGAACTGCTGCTGTTTCTAAATCACAATCCCCTAGCAAAATAGAGAGTGTTGAGATTTCAGGCTGTATTGTGGATGAACTAGAAGATTCTGAGGTTCCTGTGACTCCTAAGAAGACATCCAAAAAGCCTAAAAAAGCAGCAGCTGATAATTACGCAGATTGTATAGCAACCGAATAACATACAACGGACTACTAGGAATCTCGCCAAAATGAAAATCATGTATCGATGCTGTCGATTTATTGTTGTTCTTTCTTTTTTTAGCTTCCTTTATGGATGTGCCACTTCGCCAACGGTAGACTTGCCTGATAAAAAGAGAACAGACTTAGAACTCTATCTCACAGCGACAGAGGCTAATGATTTACTCAAAAATGAGGGTAAAAACATCTTATTTGTTGATGTTCGTACTCGTGGAGAAGTTGCTAAGGGTGCGCCTGCTCTGATAGATGCCCATGTTCCTTTAGTGGAAAAAGGAGAAGACAAAAAGCTGGCACTTAATGAGAATTTAGTCAGTGCCGTTGAAGCCCGCCTTAAAGAAAAGGGTTTGACTCAGGAAGATCGCATTATCCTGATATGCCGCAACGGTAATCGAACGGCAGATGCGACAAATCAGTTTGCAGCGGCAGGGTATAAGAAAGTCTATACTATAACAGATGGTACGGTTGGCTGGAAGGAGAATAACCTGCCTTGGACTGACGAAATTGATGAAGAAAAGTATTATCAGCCATAACTTGTTGTTATTGCAGTTATAAAAAAAGCCCCAAGGCGCGAGCCAAGGGGCTTTTTTTTTAATTTGGTCGGGATGAGAGGATTTGAACCTCCGACCCTTGCCTCCCGAAGGCAATGCTCTACCAGGCTGAGCCACATCCCGAAAATCAGTAAATCATTTGCGAATTAAAAGTTAAAAATGGAGTTCAACGCTTCAGCTTTGGGCGTTTTTTAGACGGATTTACAAAGCTAAAGCGTTGTACTCCATTTACAAAGCTAAAGCGTTGTACTCCATTCTCAATGCATTATTTAATGAGGGCAACGAATGATTTTTTCAAGTCACCATTAACCATTAACCATTAATAAGTACGATCAATCGAAAATTTTGCCAATCCATATAATGCATCAGTATAAGGCGAAGTGGGTAAATTTGTCAAGGCTGCTATTGCCATATCTGCTTCTTTCTGAGCAATGCGCCTACTATATCCAATTGCGTCAGTCGATGCAATCGTTGCCAGCACATCAGTAATAAATTCTTTGCCCCCTTTTGAAATCGCCTCACGTAATATCTGCTGTTGAGTCGGTGTACCCTGTTTGAGCGCGTAAATCAGCGGCAAAGTCGGTTTACCTTCAGCCAAATCATCTCCGACATTTTTACCCATTTCCTCAGCAGTTGCACTATAGTCTAACACATCATCAATCAATTGAAAAGCAGTACCTAAGTGCATTCCATACGCTGCCATCGCCTCTTCATATTGACACCCACTAATAACAGCCCCTAATTGCGCCGCTGCCTCAAATAATTTCGCCGTTTTTGAACGTATTACTTGTAGATAATCCGCTTCACTCGTATCTGGCTCATGGCAATTGAGTAACTGCAACACCTCTCCTTCTGCAATCACGTTAGTGGCATTAGAAATAATTTCCATCACGCGCATATTTTTAACTTCAACCATCATTTGAAAAGCACGCGAATACAAAAAATCCCCAACAAGCACACTGGCTTCATTACCCCAAATATTATTAGCAGTCTGCTGCCCTCGTCGCAAATCAGAAGCATCAACCACATCATCATGTAGCAAAGTGGCTGTATGAATAAATTCAACGACAGCAGCTAAATCAATATGATCCGTTCCTTGATAACCAAAAGCATTGGCACTTAACAACAATAACATCGGGCGCAAGCGTTTACCACCACTATTAACAATATAATGTCCAACTTGGTTGACTAATGCAACTTCAGAATGAAGACGTTTATGAATCAAAGCGTTAACTGCTTGCATATCCTGATGAGTTAGCGTTTGGATAGCGGCAATATCCATCATTTTTATAAAATTTTATCCTTGTGGCTGACAATCAACAAGATTAAATATCTCATTTTTAATGAAAAGTAAATTTTTAAAAATTGCTTTTAATTCTGCAATCTTGGTGCTATCAAAATTGATAGAAATAAAATACTGATATTGATTTTCAGCCAATTTTTCTAATATAACAAAATTCCAAATCGCTCCAACAATATAAGCGCCTTTCATCATTTTAAAATCATTTAATTCAACACCTGCTATCAATTCAGCTAAAAGTTGTGATTCAGGATAATAGGCTTCTTTGCCCTTTTTAAATTCCTGAATAAAAAAATAAGGTTTTTCTGAATATTCCAAGCCCTTTGAAATTAAAAAATCGGTGATTCCAGTAAAAATAAATTGATCAGTTTCATAAATAATTTTTTCTTCATAAAAATCTCGTATCTCTTTATCTATATCTCTAAAATCAATTTTATTTAAAATAGGAGCAATAAATTTGACTTTTAAATCTTCTTCCTTATAAATTCTAATAAAATGAAATTCTTTGGTTAAAAGTTCAGTTAAAAAAAGTTTTTCATCGTCTTTAAGAGTGATTTCATTATTAAACCAATTATCAAAAATATCAGTTGTCAATTTTTGTTTTATATTAACTAAGCTTCTTAATTCATGCTCTTTAATTTGACTAAAGTAATAAATTGGAAGATTTTTATTTGTCATAAGCTTTGTATGAAAATAAGTGCTGAAGTATAAATTATTATGCTGAAGTATAAATTATTATATAGATGTTCAGATAAATCCTTTCAAAAAATATAGGGCAGCCTTTGAATCATCGGCAAAATTAATAATAGGTGGCAATAAAAGACATTGCCACCTGACAAAAGAATAATTGTTAATTAATAATTAACAATTAACAAGAAACTTAGCACCCCAATTCAGCCAATACTATCTTTTTATGCTGTTTTTCTAAAACGGGAGAAGCCTTAATAGCCGCAATCACCTGCTCTTGCGTTTCCTCATTAACGAACCCCCTAATTCGCTGACTATCACTTTGCACTTGAGTCACAACATCATTCAATGAAAAAGTGGTATAAACTTCTCGGCAATCAATATAAGAATCATGCGCCAAAAAGTAATGCTCACTATTCTTTAATAAAACTTGAGTTGATTTTAAAAAAGCTCGGGTTTCTATATAAGGATGTATTTTAGAATTAACCATCAAAAAAAATGGTTCTGAATAAATCCCCAACAAAAGTAAGAGTTTATTTTTTGGTGGTTTCGTAAATTGGCAAAATAACCTTATAAGTTGCCAAGGCAAAATATTTTCCCGAATAAAGTTCTCCTGTTTTTTTTTAGTCATAAAAAACTTCCATTTAAAGAAAAAATAAATAAAATTTGGTAACGACTCAGCCTTGAGATTGCAAGGCTAAGAGCTTCGAGCAGGCTCAGCTAAAATACTCAGTATGTTTTAACAGACTATTCGAGGTTTGATTTTCAAAAAACGAAAACCTCGAATGCTTTTAGCCTTGCAATTTATTTCAAGGCTGAGTCGTTACCAAATTTGAAGCAAAAAAAAGCCACGAGTTTCCATAATAGCAATTACTCGCAGCCTGTTTAATAAGTCTAAGCTAAACTTTTCTAAAGTATTGTTTCTACTACTATTATATTTGTTTGTGATAAAAGAATTGTATTCAAAATGTTATCGCCATTTAGCATAAGAAATATTAACAAAACCTAATACTTTCTTATATATAATATTTTTAATTTTTTGTCAAGAAAATGGGTTGAAAAAATGGCGGATTAAACAGTCAACGGCTCAGTTATTATAGGATTTGGGCAATCAATAAAATTATCAAGTCTCTTTGATTTTTCCAAATTGGAGGGGAAAATTCTTTATTCAGGAAATGGATCACGTAAATAATCAAGTAAATAATCGGCATCCAAAGTGGCTACGATTTGTTCAATGTCGATATAGTCATTTTCATCAGTCTTATGCCAAGCCATATCGTGACTTAAATCAGTCAACTGCTTAAATGATAAAACGCCATATTGTTTGATAGCATTATCTAGACACTCTAAATCAGATTCACTGAAATAATCCTGACAAGCAACACGGAGCGGTTTAACCAAAAAATTATCAACAATAAATGCTTTTTTTGCGGCGTTGATTTCAGCTAAAGGAGCAAAACCATTGTCACGCACAATCTTTAAAATATCATAAGTACCACTGGGAACAGGCCCATGCTTCATGGCGACATAAGTGTCACCGCAAATAAAACGTCCGTATTTTTCCAAATGCTTTTTATCAGCAAAATACATTATTTTAGAAATGTGATGAAATGTAGCTTGTTTGACGTTTTGTCCAATGTATAAAATGGCTTCTACTGATTTTTCCGCCTTAAATACAAAAGGATGTTTCATATTTGCTGCCCTTTTGAGGTTGGATTTTTTGAATGACGATATTTGATTTTCCTGATTTGATTTTTTTTCTTGTTTAGTCCATAAAAGTATTGATATTTGGTAACTACTCAGCCCCCCTCGTTCCCAAGCTCTAGCT
>JAGLHR010000010.1 GCA_023143415.1 Thiomargarita sp.
CAACCACGTTGCCCACCCTACCTGGCTTTCGCCTCGAATAGAATTTTCAGAATACTTATTTTATGGCTTTTCAAAAGGGATGAATTATTATAAATACAATTAAATCAATGATTTAATAATGATAACCTGTTTTTTCTTTAATTCTGAAAATTCTATTCGAGGCGAAAGTTTTTCTTCAAAAAACTTTCGCCTCGAATATTCTAAAATTCTGATTCAAATATTGGAGTGAGAATCTTTGCTCAGTGAAAAGGTGGGTTTCGTACTGGGGTGATGAAAATGTCACAAACAGAGTTGCCGAGTGTGATCCCGTTTTTGTTCCACTCATTTTTTTGATTTGAGAATCAGTCATTTACAAAATGCAGGGAACAAAAACGGGATCAACTTTTAAGAACATCGGCAACATTTTCATCACCCCAGTTTCGTACCTCTACCCACCCTACGCTTGCTGTTCCTTTTTGGAGTCCACACGTCATACAGTGAAATTATGTTTAATATTACATGGATACAAGAGAGAGTGAATAAAGGTGAATATTACTTTTCGAGACATGGAGAGCAAGAGAGACAAAATGATAACCTAACCATTTCCGAGGTAGAGGAAGCACTATTCAACGGTAAAATTTTAGAACAATACGAAGAGACAGGCAGAGGTGAAAGTTGTTTGGTTGTCGGATTCACAAATTATGGAAAGCCTATCCACATCGTTTGTGGTCAAATGGCAGATCATTTAGCCATTATAACCGTTTATATTCCATCTCCTCCTCATTTCAAGACTCCTTACGAAAGAGGCTAATAACAATGAACAAAGTTTGCCATTTTTGTGGAAACAAGCATTTTAAGCACATAACCGTGCAATATACTTATCGGCATGATGAGAAGTTTTTTTTCGTAAATGATGTACCATGCGAACAATGTGAATATTGTGGGGAACAATATTTCAAGGCGGAGGTTTTAAAAGCAATCGAAGCCGAATTTAATGCCATCCATTTTCATGGAAAAAAAATCAAGAAAGAAATTCGAGTGCCAATCGAACCGTTTCTTGAACTTCTTCATGTTTAAGCGTAGTCATGTAGGGAAGGGCATCAGTCCTTTTTGCTGGTTCCCACTCAGGCGAGTTGGGAACCAGAAAATCAATTGTCACCCTGGTTTGAATCAGAATACTTATTTTATGGCTTTTCAAAAGGGATGAATTATTATAAATACAATTAAATCAATGATTTAATAATGATAACCTGTTTTTTCTTTAATTCTGAAAATTCTATTCGAGGCGAAAGTTTTTTGAAGAAAAACTTTCGCCTCGAATATTCTAAAATTCTGATTCAAATATTGGAGTGAGAATCCATTTTTTGCTCAGCTCAGTGAAAAGGTGGGTTTCGTACCTCTACCCACCCTACGCTTGCTAATTCGTAAAGAGCAGCTGAAGCTGATTATCTTTGAAGAAACAAAGGAAAGGATTAGAAAATGGATAAGCTAAGTCAATACCGAAGTATTTTGAAAAATTTACTCACTCAATATGCTGGTAAGCCCTCACATGGCGAGATTGAACCTGAGATTATCATTGATGCTGAACAATTTTGAGTTAATGCATCTGGGTTGGGATGGCACGAGACGGGTTCATGGCTCAGTTTTACATATTGATATTATTGGTGAGAAAATCTGGATTCAGCATGATGGTACTTCTTACGGTATCGCAAAAGATTTGGTTGAAGCAGACATACCGCGTGACAGTATTGTTCTCGGATTTCGACCACCGCATGTCAGGCAGTATACTGGATATAATATTGGTGCTTAATCTGTCAATGTGTAATGTGAGGCTAACAATAAGTAGCGAAGCATAAGTTTTCAGATATTTTATTCGCCGCTCAGAATTCGATTCGAGGTTTAAGTTTT
Organism: Thiomargarita sp.; assembly: GCA_023143415.1. GTDB lineage: Bacteria > Pseudomonadota > Gammaproteobacteria > Beggiatoales > Beggiatoaceae > QNES01. The sequence continues at coordinate 1,888 of JAGLHR010000010.1, forward strand.
TTGAAGAAAAACTTAAACCTCGAATAAAGTTTTTTTAAAGAAAAAACTTTAGCCTCGAATCGAGTTTTTTCAAAAAACTCGGTAAATACCCGATTACTTATGCATCTGTACTTAGCTACATTAGCTGGCAGGAGGGCAACAAAAAGACGTTGCCCACCCTACATTAACTAATCCATCCTATGTTTGCTATGATTCTTTATCAAAGTATTTCCCTACTGTATAACCAAGTGCTGCACCCCCTGCCGCACCTAACGGACCTCCAAAGGAACCTACTCCAGCACCAATCATAGCGCCAGTAGTCGCATTTTTATGACCATGTTCATCTGCTTTATCAACAATATCATCTGTAATTTGTTCGATAGGAAAATCACTATCATAAGTTTGTTCGATAGGAAAATCACTATCAAAATCACTATCATAAGTTTGTTCGATAGGAAAATCACTATCATCTTGTTCAATAATGTCTCTTGAACTCATATTATCTCCTTTTTTATTTTCTCGTTCCCACGCCGGAGCGCTCATCGTTATACATAAGTTAAAATGATCAAAAGTAGGGTGGGTAGAGCGATAGCGAAACCCACCATTTCGATAAAATTACTTTAAAATCAAATATTTAAATTCTTATATTGTATAACGATGAGCGCTCCAGCGTGGAAACGAGAAAAACAAGTTTAGATAAAATCACTTTATGGTAAATACCATTAAGTGAGGTTATAATAATCGTTATCTTTCTAAAATAACAGATACAAAAAGTGGTTTTTTCCACCACTTATAAGGTGTATTTCATGCAAATTCACGAGAAGCTCAAAGTTATGCGTTTATTTAAAGGCTGGTCGCAAGAAACACTTGCAGAAAAGCTGGGTTACTCGGTCAATGGTTATGCTAAAATCGAACGAGGGGAAACAGGCATTAACTTAAAAAAGCTGGAGATAATAGCGAAGGTGATGGACGTCGATTTACAGAAGCTACTTGAATTAAACGAAGGCAATGTATTCAATTTAGCAGAAAATTGTAACCATACTAACCTTGCACAATGTAATATTCTTCTAACCGAAACTCAATGCGTCCATGAACTTGAAAAAACTCGCCTCTTACTGCAAGAGCGAGACAAAGAAATCAGTTATCTCAAAGAAGAAAATAAACACCTTAAAGAAATCACTGAATTACTGAAAAAGGATAGTTCGTAGGTTTCTCGTTTTCTCGTTCCCACGCGCCAGCGCTCATCGTTAGTCATAAGTATTTAAGCATTTGATTTAAATGATTTTTTCGTA
>JAGLHR010000100.1 GCA_023143415.1 Thiomargarita sp.
TTTAACATTTTGCCGTTGCACCAAAGTTGCCCACCCTACTCTGCTCCATTCCAAAACTGAAGCGTTGAACTTCTGTCCATATTTTATTCTGAAAATTCTCAAATTCTGTCAATTCTGATTCTGGAATGAAAAAAATTCATTATCTCAAAATACATCACTTTAAAGTGTTTGGACAACCCATCACTATAGAGTTAAATCAACCTTCTGTTTTAATTGGTCCGAATAATTCAGGAAAAACAACGGTTATTCAGGCGTTAGCTTTATGGCATTTGGGAATGACAAGGTGGTTTGAAGAAAAGCTTAACGGAAGTAATGGTTCATCGGTTGGATTGAACCGTTTGGAAATCCCGCAAGTGCCTGTTTCACACACACGGTATTTCTGGCAAAATCTGAATCTCCGCGAAAAAAATAAGCCCATTACAATGCGTATTGCTGTTGGAGTGGAATTTCAGGGCAAAGTTGAAGAGTGTACCTTAATTTTTAAATATTCCTCACCTGAAGTCGTTTATTGTCAGCCCGATGAGAAAACGAGTAAGAATAATAAATTATTAAGTTATATCAATGACTTAAATTTTTATCTGTTATATCCCATATCGGGTATTGCACTTGAGGAGCCATTGATCCAAGAGGGTAGAATTAATGTCTTAATTGGGGAGGGAAAAACGTCTGAAGTGCTGAGAAATTTATGTTATCAAGTGGTGGAAAATGACGAAAAAAATAACACCAATGATTGGGAAACGATCACAGATTTAATGAAACGCCTGTTTCAGATTGAATTAAAAAAGCCGGTTTACTTTAAAGCGAGAGGCTCTATTGAATTAAAGTATGTCACTTCAGCGATAAAAAATGGGCTAGATATAGCCGTTGCCGGTAGAGGGCAACAGCAAATGCTATTATTTATCGCTTATCTATTTGTCCATAAAGAGACTGTATTGTTATTGGATGAACCAGATGCCCATTTAGAAATTCTCCGACAGCGGCAAATGTTTATTGTGTTAAATCATCTTGCCGAAAAAAATAACAACCAAATTATTATCGCCACACATTCTGAGGTGATTCTGGAAAATGCCATTGATAGCAATCTCATTATGTTGCTTGATGGTCAGGCAATGAATCTAACTAAAATCACGCCGATTAGAAACGCGCTTAAAGATTTTGGGATGGCACATTATTATCGGGCGAAAATTTCAAAAACGATTTTGTATGTCGAAGGCAGTACTGATATAGAAATGCTTAAAGCATTCGCAGAGTTGCTGAATCACCCCGCTCAGGCATTATTAAATGACAAAATCAATCACTATTATGTTCAAGATAGTCACCCCGACGCTTCTCTTGAGAAAGAAATTGATAAAGCAGCGGGCTATTATTATCAAGATTATCGCCAACATTTTTATGCCATTAAAGCCTGTATTCCAGAATTCACCGGAATTGCCATTTTTGATGGGGATAATTTGGGTAGAAAAAATAGAATTAACCCAGATTTAGCGATTGTTTATTGGAAAAAATATGAGCTAGAAAATTACTTTGTTACACCAGAAGTCATCGAAAACTTTGTTGAATCGTATTATAGCGTGCGATTAAATGCGACAACCGTTGCTCGAAAAATCGCACTTTTAAAGAAAGCAATTAATCAAACGATTTTGACTGATATTTTGAATAATGATAAGGAAGCCTACACCGCTTATTTGAAATTGGAGAAAGCATTGCAAAGGCAAACTTTTATTAATAATGCCAGTAATAAAAAGTTAAGTCTATTTTTAGAGAAGGTATTGCGTCAATTTGCCAATTTAGTTCATGAACCGCTTTTATTAAATAAAGGGCGATATTATGAGCTCATCAAATTTTTGCCTAAACAGGCTGTTGATTCTGAAGTGGTTGAAAAATTGGATTTGTTTTTATTTAACTGATGTTACGCAAAGCGAT
>JAGLHR010000101.1 GCA_023143415.1 Thiomargarita sp.
AGCTGAAGCGTTGGACTCCAGAATGGATAACAATTTTAACGCTTTGATTTTAAATATGTTTAAAATTTTTTAATTCGTATTATATCTAATTCTTGTCGTTAATGTTTGGGTAACGAGAAAACTTGATGAGTATTAATAATTTTAGCTACAACCATAACACTGATAATGGAATAGCATAATACGGTTTCTCCCCGCTGCTAAATGGCAGTAGTCTTGAACCCGTGTAGAATACCAGCCCGTATTTAAAGCGTTCTCCAACCAACTCGGCAAATTTTCTTAGCCCTTTAAAGTCACTTTCTCGCACAGTATTGGAAGCCTTAACTTCGATGCCAATCATAAGACCGTCTGCTTGCTCCAGAATAATATCCACTTCATTTTTTTTTCCATCTCGAAAATGAGAGATATTCATGCTTTCTTCTGCCCACATTATATGTTTGAAACATTCCATCACGACAAAACTTTCCAGCAAACCGCCATAAAATGCTGAAGTCAGTAATTGTTGTGGTTTTTTCAAGCCAAGTAGATGGCAAGCCAGTCCAGTATCAACTGTATGTAATTTAGGCATTCCAATCGTTTGGCGTTTGGCACTGTTTTTTACAAAAGGATAGATCCGTTTGACAATAAACATCCATTCCAACGCTTCGATATAGGATTTGACGACTTTATCATTTTGAGCTAAGTCATTGGCAATACTGGCATATTTCAATAGATTGCCACTTAATCCCGCTAAATAAGGAATGAGTGCTTTCAATTTCGTGTGATAGTCACCTTTCGCATTATAAATACTTTCAAAATCCTTGAATAAACGACCCTGAATATAAGATTGGAACCAAATTTGTTTAGCACGAGGGCTTTTAGTTTGCAGTTCGGGGTAACCCCCATTAATCAGTGTTTGTGCCAGTTGCTCGCGACTCAGTTTTGGAAGATTATCGGGTACAGATAAACTATCTGAAAGTAAAAAATCAATCAAGTTAAAGTGGCCCCCAACAATTTCTGTGATAGACAAAGGATAAAGTTCCATTCTCGCTATATGACCCGGTAAAGCTTCCTGCGTTTTAGCAGAACTGAAAATATCGGCTGACCCAGTCAGGAAAAAACGCCCACGTTCATGCGGCTGTAGCTGATCAGAGGCTAATTTAATAGCCGTAATCAGTTCGGGGACATATTGGAATTCATCCAACACCACGGGCTTACCCATAAAGCTGTTAATAAATCCATGAGGATCGCTTTGAGCCGATGCAAGCACCGTTTGCTCATCTAGTGAGACATAGAGCATTCTCAGATCGTTGGCTATTTTACGAGCCAATGTGGTTTTTCCTGCCTGCCTGGGACCTGTGAGAGATAAAATGCGGAATTCGTCTAGTAGTTCTTTAAGTAAGGTTTCGCTAAAGCGTGGATACATCGTTTCTCATTATTTATGATCTTTGTACAGGACAAAAAATCAAGTCTTTTAATGTAGGGTGGGTAGAGCGATAGCGAAACCCACCTTTTTGGTGGGTTTCCACTTCGTTCCTACCCACCCTACATTTACTTAGTTTACCAAGTCCCCGTCACTTTTCGTTTAATTTTTCTCAACCAATTAACCGACTTGATGTACAAGGGGGTTTCTAACCAGAACGATTTGGTTTTATAACCATATAGAGACATAATAGCTTCTGTTTCTGGTGGACAAGAGAGCCTTGGATGTAATCGAATTGTACTACGGGTGATTTTTCTCGCTTGATCAAGAATCGCCTGATCATACGTCACTTCCAGAAACTCAAACATCCTGACCATCTCACGTTGAGTCTGGCTAATAATATCTTCATATTTGACATCCAACATGGGTACTTCATTTTTATCTTTTTCAAGTTGTATCCAACTTTCATGTTGGGTCCATTGTTTGAGAATTTCTTTCTCAGACATCGTTTTCCACAATAGATCGTCTGCTGGGAAATTTTTTGCACTTCTGACTACCGGAAATGGATGTCGAATCAGATGAATAAATTTAAAACCCGGAAAATGTTCTTTTGAGAACGGCACAATTTCTGGATCAATCTGTTGAAACGGTTTTTGATCCCCTATCCATAAGAGATTTTCTTTCTGTACGGGCTTTATTTTGCCAACCCCATTTTCCATAATAGCCTTTTGAAGGGTCACAAAATTTTCAAAAGGTGTCTTTGGAAAGTAAATCTTTGTGTTTTTCAAGGGTGCGGTTTATGCCAATAGGCGTATCCCATTTGTAGGGTACGATATCCAAATCATTATGAAACCGATACAATATCCATAAGATATCAGATTCGTTAGACACAAAAATATTGGGGTGAAGATTCAATAAATGCATCAATTGGGTAGAACCACTACGTTTATTGCCGATAATAAAAACGGCTTTCGTCATAAAGGATATCCTTTCATTAGGTTTAAGAAATCCGATTTTTTTGTTCTGAATCAGAATTTCTTAAAGAGTTATTGTCATATAATAAACCATTTCTTTTAAAATAATCAAATTATTATAATATGAAGACACTATCGACAGAAATTGCAAAACGCCGTACCTTTGCCATTATTTCTCACCCCGACGCGGGTAAAACCACGGTGACTGAAAAATTTTTGCTATTTGGCGGCGCGATTGCCCTTGCAGGCAGTGTTAAAGGGCGGAAGGCTGCCCGTCATGCCACCTCGGATTGGATGGCGTTGGAAAAACAACGTGGCATTTCTGTCACTTCTTCGGTGATGCAATTTCCTTATCAAGGAATTGTGATCAATTTATTAGATACACCTGGGCATGAAGATTTTTCAGAAGATACTTATCGTACACTCACTGCTGTTGATTCTGCTTTGATGGTTATTGATTCGGCAAAGGGTGTAGAGACACGTACCATTAAGTTAATGGAAGTTTGCCGCTTGCGCGATACGCCGATTTTGACTTTTATTAATAAATTAGATCGGGAAGGGCTTGAGCCGATTGATTTATTAGATGAAATTGAGGATGTCCTGAAAATCCGTTGCGCGCCTATCACTTGGCCAATTGGTATGGGCAAGCGTTTTAAGGGCATTTATCATTTTTTAGACAATAGCATCACCTTGTTCGCAGCCCAGAAAAATAGTATTGCTAATGAAGGAATGCAATACGCTACACTTGATGACCCACAATTAGTAGGCGAATTGGGTCAAATGATGATTGATGAGCTAAAAGAAGAAATTGAATTGGTGCAGGGAGCTAGTCATCCCTTTGATTTAAAAGCATTTTTAGCGGGTGAATTAACGCCTGTTTTTTTTGGTTCCGCACTGAATAATTTTGGTATTAAAGCTTTGCTGGATGGTTTTATCAATTATGCACCGCTCCCACAATCACGCAAAACCATCACTCGCCTTGTCGCGCCTGATGAGGAAAAGTTTTCAGGGTTTGTGTTTAAAATTCAGGCGAATATGGATCCCGCTCATCGTGATCGTATCGCCTTTTTGCGGATATGTTCTGGACAATATAGTCAGGGCATGAAAATGCGCCATGTTCGTATTAATCGAGATGTGCAAATCGCTAATGCTTTAACTTTTATGGCGGGAGAACGCGAGCATACGGAGGAGGCATGGACAGGAGATATTATCGGTTTGCATAATCATGGCACAATTCAAATTGGTGATACTTTTAGTCAAGGTGAAAATTTGAAATTTACGGGTATTCCCCATTTTGCCCCTGAAATTTTTCGACGCGCTCGTTTACGTGATCCTTTGCGGATGAAAGCGTTGTTGAAAGGTTTACAGCAACTGAGTGAAGAGGGCGCAACACAATTATTTCGTCCTTTGAGTAATAATGATTTAATTTTGGGGGCAGTGGGGATATTACAGTTTGACGTGGTTAATTGGCGACTCAAAAATGAGTACGGGGTAGAATGTCATTTTGAGCCTGTGCAAGTGGCGACGGCTCGCTGGGTGAGTTGTGATGATGAGAAAATGTTGGAGGAGTTTAAGCGTAAAGCGTTTAATTACTTGGCTTTAGATGGTTCTCATCATTTAACCTATATTGCCCCGACGAAAATCAATTTATCATTGATAGAAGAGCGTTGGTCTGATATTCAGTTTTTTGCGACACGGGAACATTAAGGGGTTAAAGTTTATTGGAGTTCAACGCTTTAGCTTTGATCGTATTTTGGAGTTCAACGCTTTAACTTTGGACGTATTTTGGAGTTCAACGCTTTAGCCTTGTTCGTATTTTGGAGTTCAACGCTTTAGCCTTGTTCGTATTTTGGAGTTCAACGCTTTAGCTTTGATCGTGTTTTGGAGTTCAACGCTTTAGCTTTGATCGTGTTTTGGAGTTCAACGCTTTAGCTTTGATCGTAATGACGCTATCGCTCTGGATGGCTCAATTAAGTTAAGGGCAGACATACAGGATTCGAGGCTAACGTTTTTTGAAGAAAAACGTTAGCCTCGAATGCCCCTACAAAACCCTGCGTGTACTAATGGCATTCAAATCCTGCGTGTTCGCCCTGGCTTAACTGAATGGTCTGGATGGCTACGTTCGCTTGATTTAGTTAGCGTTCGCAAACTCACTAGAATTTGCCTTGTCGAATACCCAATTCAATACATTAAACACCACTTGTAATTCTCTTGTCGCTGAGATTTTAACCGGGTCTTTAGTGAATATATTATTCTCTAATTGACCAAACATCCAAACGTCCCCTGTAGTAACGACACCTTTCGAGGTTCAAGTTTTTTTACCGAAAAAACTTGAACCTCGAAAACAGATTTTTGCTCCTTGAATAGAAGCAGCATACATTTCCGCCAAGGTTTGAGCCCAACCTTCTTCCCAATTTTCCTTCTTGGCTTCCATAACACAAAGTGGTGGTATCCCCATTCCGCTATGTTTTGTTTTTCTGGCAATTAGATAATCTGGTTCACCAACCAAGCCTTTATCCTTATCCACATTATAGGTTACGTGCGACCAGATATAGAGCGATTTATACCTTGCACTTATCTGGGTTAAAATAGGCTTGATAATATCCTCGCAAATAGTCGCTTCGTTGATAAAACTCATACTATCATTTAGTCGTTTTGTAATTTCAGAGAAAGGATAATTTGGTATTTCAATATTCAGCATATCAATTATGCCCTTATCTATCACTTCAATATCGAATTTTCCTGCCACTTCTTCAATTGATTCAAATTTACCATAAGCCATTGATTTTCCTTACAATGTTTAAATTATTCTGATTTTTTATATTTTAACATAACAGCCCGCTTTTTTTACCTGTGTGAATTGGCGAAAGTAATGTTCATTTATCATTATCGTCTTTATGATCGCTATGGTCCAAAAGTACTCAGTTTAGCGATTTTAGGCGATAATAATCAAGATTGGCGGCCTTGGACTTATACTTATGAAGAACTGGGCTGTGGCATATTGTTTTATTTTCCTATCGTTAAATTGTTGGATTATGAAAATGAGTTAGAGTTGGAAGACTCAAGCAATCCCTTTACCTTTGTGGTAATGGCGCATTTAAAAGCGTTGGAGACTCATAGTCATCCGAAACGGCGTTATTTCTGGAAAAAGATTTTGTACAAAGCCTTATGCGAAGAGGCAAAATATAGCGAGGAAGAAATACGAAAATTGTATCACTTTCTCGACTGGGTCTTTGGTTTACCTGAAGAGCTCGCCAAAGAATTTGATGATTTTGTTGAAGAATACGAGGAGGACAAAAAAGTGGAATATGTCACTCATATTGAAAGAAGAGGTATTCAAAAGGGGGTTCAGCAAGGGCTTGAAATCGGTATCTTGCAACATTCACAAGAGGCACTTGTCGATGTTTTAGATGCCCGTTTTGAAAAGATACCTGGTACCTTGATTAAAACGATTCAAGCGATTAAAGATAAATCGCTTTTATCCCGGCTGCTTAGAGAGGCCATTTTTGTTGAATCGTTGCAAGTATTTGAAAAACAAGTGAAAAACTCAATGGCAAACGTTATAATCAGGATTTGATCTCGCTTTGCTCGTGCAGGAAAGCGGAAATTTCCAGCCTATCCCTTAGTACAACGGATTAGCGAAATAAACGGATTTTTTAGAGGCGAATTGGAACTTGAAATTATAGACGTTCAGATAAATAACTTCACTCACGAAAATGAGGTTTTGGAAACCTCAGAGGTTTGGCTTCAAACGAAAAACCTCAGAGGTTTGGCTTCAAACGAAAATTTCACACATAAAAAGTTTAGTAACTACTCAGCCTTGAAATCAATTTCAAGGCTGAAAGCATTCGAATAGTCTGCTAAAGCAGACTGAGTTGTTTAGCTGGCTTTAGCCTGCTTTGGCTTTTAGCCTTGAAATTGATTTCAAGGCTAACAACGGCTGAGTAGTTACAAAGTTTAAAGGAATACACTGATGTCTATTTTTCGTGGAAGAAATGGCGAAATTCAACAGAGTTCAGAAGATGATGACTTGATTACCCATAAAGTTGAGCTAAATGATGAATTACCGCCTATCAGTGAACATGATGAAATCAATGTCTCTGTGACAGAAACGGGGGAAGCAAAAACACAACTACTTTGGCGATCATCAGACGCGAAATCAGATGCGAAATCATCTCCTGTTGATGTCCTATCTGATCCGGTAGTCGGTTGGCTTGTTATCGTTGATGGGCATGGGAAAGGTCATGCCTTGCAACTCGGCTATGGTATGAATAGTATTGGAATAAATAAAACGGAACGAATCTGCCTCAACTTTGGTGATAAAGATATTTCCCGTAATAAACATGCTATCGTGACTTATGATCCGCGTGGGCGTAAATTTTATGTGCAACATGGAGGGGGTAAAAATCTCTCTTATTTAGGTGAACAACCATTATTAGTACCTGCTGAATTACATGGCGGCGAAGAGATTTTATTAGGTCAAACCACTTTGCGTTTTGTGCCTTTTTGCGGAGAGGATTTCGATTGGCAAAATGATGCTTGAATAAACGTATCAGGATTTGATCTCGCTTTGTTCGTGACTTCGTTTCAGGATTTTTAGTTAAAATTGGAGTCCAACGCTTCAGCTTTGGCGTTTTTTGGACGGATTGACAAAGCTAAAGCGTTGTACTCCAATACGCACAAAGCTAAAGCGTTGGACTCCAATTCGACAAACATCGAATGTACTCCATTTAAAAAAAAAGAGACAAACCATGACTCAATTCATCAAATTTCTCTCACTACTACTTATTCCAATCACCTGTCTTGCAGCGTCTCCTGATTTTGAACAGATTGATGAAAGTGTCGTACTGATTATCAATGACACATCAGAAGGTCAAAATACCGGAACAGGTTTTGTGATCAATGATCAACAAAATGTGATCACCAATTATCATGTCGTTGCGGGCAGTATTAACTTATCAATTGCCGATGGGGGAATCGATGACGTACATTTAAAAGCCGCTCAAGTCATAAGTGTTTCCGAAGAAAAAGATTTAGCCATTCTATATGTTCCCAATTTACACCGCCCGCCTATCCCACTCACAAAGATTGAACCCAAAAAAGGGACACCAGTCTATGCAATCGGTTTTCCAGGCGCAGCAAACTTACTCACAAGAACACTCTCAACAGAATCCAGCATACACGAAGGAATCGTTGGGCGTATTATAGATGCGGCGTGGGAAGAAAATAAGCCATTATTCCGTATTATTCAACACGATTCTGAAATCAATGGAGGAAATAGTGGTGGACCCCTCGTCAATCGTTGTCTTCAAGTCGTCGGCATTAACACCGTCAAAACCTCATTTTTAGCCTCTCTTGCCAGAGGTGAAATTATTGCAGGACTCTACTTTGCCTCGCATATTTCCTTACTCATAAGAAGAATTAAACGCTCAAAATATCCCATTCAATGCGGTCAATACCGCCTGCACCGTCTCCAATGGCACAGAAAATTGGCTCATCATTATTGCGGTTATTCTCGCTTTACTCGCGATTATCCTCACTTTAACTCGCCCTCGTCAGCAAATTATTCAAGCCGTCGAAACTTACAGTCAACGACTACGACATAGCCATAAACCTCAACATCAATCTCAACATCAAACCGATTGGATACTATCCGGCATTAATAAACAAGGACAAGCGATCCATTTAACGATCACACAGGCACAACTACAAAAATCGGCATTAACAATAGGTCGTTCATCAAAACTCTGTGAACTCACCATCAAAGATGACAGCATATCCCGTCGCCAAGCGCGACTTAGCTATAAAAAAGGACTCCTTTATATTGAAGACCTTAACTCATTAAATGGAACACAGATAGACGGAATTAGATTAAAGCCATTCGAGCCAAAGCCCTTAACAGAAGGCAAAACGCTAATGCTTGGAAAAGTCAAATTATCATTGGATACATAGAATTAAAAGTTGAAATTGGAGTGATTTTGGAGTCCAAACCTTCAGATTTGGAAAATTTTGGAGTCCAAACCTTCAGATTTGGAAAATTTTGGAGTCCAACGCTTCAGCTTTGGCTATTTTTGGAGTCCAAACCTTCAGATTTGGAAAATTTTGGAGTCCAACGCTTCAGCTTTGGGAACAAGAAAAATGAAAAGGCTTCGCCGCGAAATCAATATTTTTAGTCTCTCAGCACTTGATTTATTTGCCGCAGCAATGGGTACATTTATCTTACTAACAGTGCTTTTATTTCCTTACTATCTCAAAAACGCCGAGATTGTAGAAAAAATGTCCGCCTTGCGTCAAGAACTTGAAAAAACGCAAACCAATTTAGCGCAAACACAACAACAACTACAAGAATGTACCACCCAACGCGAACAATGTGAAACACAACGCACTCAATTACAAGAACGCATCACCCATTTAGAACAAGAAAATTCAAGACAAGCGCAACAACTACAAGAATGCCAAGCGCAACAATCCAATTTAAAAGGTCAAATCAATGCCCTACAACAAGAGATCAAAAATTGTCAAGAAAAACTGAAACAGACTTTTCTAGCCATCATTATGAAATGGACAAACAATCGGCAAGATATTGATTTACATCTCATTGACACAGAGGGCAACGAATTTTATTTTGAACGGCATAACCGTAATCGCGCTCACTTTCGCAATTCCAGTGCAGAATTAAGTGTTGACACGACAAAAGGACCAGGTATCGAAATTTGGGAAAATCCACGCGCCAAACCAGGGCATTATAAACTATATGCCAATTTATATGCACGTCAGGGCAATTCAAAAAACCCGCTCGTTAAAAGCACCGTTTATTATCGTGATGGCGCGAAAAAACTGCGTGAAATCACCTTAACTCAAGAAAAGCAAAAACAATTGATAGCCATTATTGAGGTGAATGCGGAGGGCGATGTTGTTGTGCGTTGAGATTTTTAATCAACGTTGACTGAACCTAGATTGTGGATTCATAGAAACCAAGTTTTTTGAAAAAACTGGCCGTTTCTGCCCGTCAAAAAGTGTTACAATGCACTCCTCAATTTTTTAAAGGTAAATCAATATGTTACGCTATCTTATTGTTTTAATTAGCTTTATTGTTTTTATGAGTTCATCCACTTATGCCTCTCGCCTTGCGTTGGTGATTGGCAATGGAGATTACCAGCATGAACCCAAATTGACTAATCCAGTGAATGATGCCACTGATATAGCGGCGGCGCTGAAAAAGTTAGGCTTTCAGGTTATCCTAAAGCGTAATGCCAAGCGGCGGGCTATGATAAGGGCAGTGCAGGATTTTGGTGAAAAGTTATCTCGGCATGATGTCGGCTTGTTTTATTATTCAGGGCATGGTTTGCAAACCAGGGGCGAAAATTTCTTGGTGCCGATAGATGCCCAAATTAAAAGTACAGCCGATATTGAATTTGAGTCTGTTCCTGCCAATCGTATTTTGCGCCAGATGGAAGAAGCCAATAATGGTATCAATATTGTGATTTTGGATGCGTGTCGAGATAATCCTTTTACAACCAGTCAAAAGGGAGTTAGCAAAGGGTTAGCGAAGATGGATAGTCCAACAGGTTCGTTGATTGCTTTTGCAACGGCGCCGAATACCTCAGCATGGGGTGGAGAATCTGGAGAACGCAATAGTATTTATACCAAATATTTTTTGAAGGCTTTGAAGAATCAGGCGCATTTAAGCATCACCGATTTGTTTATTCAAATTCGCAAAGCCGTTATACAAGAAACTCAAAATGAAACGAAACAAGTGCCTTGGGAGTCAGTGTCTTTGACGGATCGGTTTTGTTTTGGCTCTTGTGGTTCTGAAGAACAGGGAAAATTTGAGCAGCAACGTGCTGAATTAGAACGGCAACGAGTTGAATTAGAACGGCAACGCTCTCAGTTAGAACAGGAAAAAGTTCGTCAAGAAGAAGCGAGACTTAAACAAGAACATTCAAGTTTTCAATCGTCTCAGTCTTCATCAAAATATTCATCATACCGTTATACCGACAATGGCGATGGCACCGTCACCGATAATCGGAGTAAATTAATATGGCTGAAAAATGCGAATTGTTTTGGCAGAAAAAATTGGAAAAAAGCCATGCAAAGTGCCGCTAATCTAGCCAGTGGACAATGTGGACTTCGTGATGGTTCGAGGGGTGCTACGTGGTGGAGGCGGGGAATGTGGCGTTTGCCTACTATAAAAGAGTGGAAAGCGATGATTGATAAGGAATATCGTCGGCCTACACTTTCCAATGCAGCCGGTACAGGTCCTTGGAAGGAAGGTGATGCGTTCTCTGGCGTACAGACGAACAACTACTGGTCGTCCACTACCTACGCGGTCAACGCGAACTACGCGTGGTACGTGACCCTCGGCAACGGCGACGTGGGCGGCGACTACAAGACGTTCACGAACTATATATGGCCGGTCAGAGGCGGACAATAGGTGCTTTGGTGCTTTGGTGCTTTGGTGCTTTGAGTGCTTTGACGGGGTGCAGGGGTGTCCCCTGCTCGAATTTTTTTTTGGCTTTTTCAGCCATGTAGCCATGTAGGGTGGGTAGGAGCGAAGCGGAAACCCACCATTTCTCAATTAATACAGTTTTAATGAAGAAGCCGTTGCACGAAAAGGACTGTGTCCACCCTACATACTACATACTACTAACTACAAGGATTGTATATAAGAAGGGATTAAAACAGAGTATAACCTCGATCCAATCCTTTCTTATATACAATCCCTGTAGTTTTAATGAGGAAGCCGTTGCACGAAAAGGACTGTGTCCACCCTACATACTACATACTACATACTACTAACTACAAGGATTGTATATAAGAAGGGATTAAAACAGAGTATAACCTCGATCCAATCCTTTCTTATATACAATCC
>JAGLHR010000102.1 GCA_023143415.1 Thiomargarita sp.
ACTAAAACCTCGAAACCACCCTACCAGACTAAACATTATAAAAAGTTCAGACCTGACAGGTCTTGTTCATCAATCTATTCCGTCATTCTTCCAACTCCCCATTTCGCCATGTTCAGACCTGACAGGTTTTGGAAACCTGTCAGGTCTTGTTCATCGACGTTTAAATTGCCTACCCTATTTTAACTATCAGGGCGAAGTGTGCCGTTGCACCAACAGGACGTTGCCCACCCTACCTGACTTAATGGCATTGAACCGACCCCTGGCTCACCCAAATGATTGATGCGCTCACAGCCAGGTAGGCCGTTGCACACACGAACCAATTGATTTGATAATGCAAGTGTTCGAGGTTTAAGTTTTTCTTCAAAAAACTTAAACCTCGAACCGTGTGCAACGGCATTTATTTGACAAGCCGCAGGTGGGTAAACGATTATAAGTATTAATGAAGCCAGTGGTTATGTGTGCAACGGCCTACCTGGCTACGTGCTGTTTAATTAATGTACATCTGCTGGTAAAAGTACTAAAGGTTTTTTCAAATGCACGGCACGAAAATCTCTCTCATCTATGGTAAGAATATTATAGATGTTTAACCTTTCTGCTGTTGCCATAACAGAAGTATCCGCTAATCCCAAATCTAAATCTTTGTATTGTAAAAGGAGTTCTTGACAACGTGTAAAATCTTGATTATCCAATCTGTATAAAGTGTAAGTTCCTTTAATCAGTTCTTCTAAAAAGTCCATCTCTGCTTTAACACCTAAAAATTTGCAGAGTAAATAGTCAATTTCTGCCAAAATCACATCCGGGATAATGATAGCACTGGTTTTTTCAATGACACTCAATACCGCATGGTGATAATCATCATCCTTATCATACAAGGCAATCAACGCGCCAGTGTCACCAATGACCGTCATTTTTCCTCCTCCCTCTTTTGGAATAGGAGCTCTTCAGCCCGCCTAGAAATATCAGAACGTCCACTACGATAACAACCTGCCCCTTTTGGGAGACGACGTTGTGTTGGTTTAAAGTTGTGTGGTAGTTCTTGCGTCAACAAAATGACTTTGAAAGACTTTTTAAACCAATCTTTGTAACATTCTGGAATTTTAATCACGTCATCACGCGATTCATAATTAAATTCAATTGCTTCCATTTTTGACCTCCCCGTTTTTTAATTAAAACTTTTTAGGTGAATCAATATCACAGTATTTGCTTGTTTCAATCTAATTTTTAGTATAACAAATTAACTCAATAAACCACACCTTAAACAACCCCTCCATTGAAATCTCATCAAAATCATCAACGTTGATCTCGCTTCGCTAGTGCATAAGCCCCAAGTCAAACGACTTGAGGCTTTAAGTTGATTTTTGGAAGGGTGTTTTGAGATTTTACCTTTTTGCCTATCAGTGCCGTTGCACCAAAAAGACGTTGCAACGCCTACCTGGCTGTCAGTGCCGTTGCACAAAAGTTGCCCACCCGACCTGGCCAATGCCATTAAGTTAAGCCAGGGCGAACACGCAGGTTCGCCCCTACAAGCACAGAATACGTGGAGATTGGTAGGGGCAGACCTGTGTGTCTGCCCTTAACTTAATGGCATTGACCCGACCTGGCTCTATCCTTCCTACACTTGTTAAATGTTTAAACAATGTATATACTATTTGCCTGAAAGTTCAAACAACGCTTAAACAAGAGGTGTAAACAATGCGCTTTGCTAAACAGGAAACAACCATACAGAAGTGGGGGAATGGTTTCGGTTTACGGATTACCAAACCCTTAAGTCGATTAGCTCATTTTGAGGCAGGTACAGTCGTTGAGGTGGAAGTCACAAAAGAAGGAATGATGATTAAGCGGCTAAAAGGGTTTAAGAAAAAATTTAACAATCCGTTTTCAGAAAGTGACTTAGTTAATGAACTCTCACCTTACACCGCTCATCTGGATGAATTGGTGACACCGCTGGCCACAGAAATGAGGGAAGAAGTATGAGCAAAATCACCGTTCCAAGTCGAAACGATATTTGCTGGCTGGATTATGAACCGACTAAGGGTAAAGAAATTGGTAAATACCGACCAACATTGGTGCTTTCTAGTCAGGAGTACAATAAAAAAACGGGGTTGCTAATTGGTTGCCCAATCAGCACGAGTATCCGTGGCGGTGCAACAGAAGTACCAGTCAATCACTTGGAGGGTCCAAGTGTCATTGTAAGCCATTTAATTCATACTTTGGATTGGAAACAGCGCAAAGCCAAATTCATTCGTCGAGTTGAACAAAGTGTAATGGATGAGGTGTTATTACGGCTAATCTCGTTGATTGGGGCTGATGACGTGATTGAAAAAGTGCTGAATCAGTAGAAAAGTGACGTATCAAGACATGTACAAGCTCCTCTTCAAAATTTTTCTCGTTCCACGTTCAATTCGTTATGTTGGGGTTCCCGTTGTCACCCTAACCTACGCGCTTAAACAATCCCTTCGAGGTTTGAGTTTTTTTTTCAAAAAAACTCAAACCTCGAAATCAAAATTTCATCAAATCATCAACATTGATATCGTTCCGTTCCATAAAAAAAGCCCCAAGTCAAATGACTTGAGGCTTTAAGTTGATTTTTGGAAGGGTGTTTTGAGATTTTACCAGTTAATGCCGTTGCACCAAAAAGACGTTGCCCACCTACCTGGCTGAGTTTGCTCAATGCTTAAAAATTAGCGGGAATTGCTGCCGATAATTGCTGTTTAACCTCATCTAAGCTAAACATTTTTTGAGTTTGCTTTTTGACGTTCTGAATATGAAGATAATCTAGATAGTCTTGCAATTTTGACTCGTCAGATAACAAGTCCTTAATATTTAAATATTCTTGAAAGTGAATGACGGCAAACTTAGCTTCACCATTGTCATTGATAATTTGGATATTTTCTAACATCAAGTTCCCCTTAATAAGACTTTTTTCGTGGTAAGATGTCTACAATATCTATAATTTTCAGGACATCTTTCCGTTCAAAAAATACACGATAATTTCCAACTCTCAAACGATACGAAATACCTTCGAGGTTTCAGTTTTTCTTCAAAAAACTGAAACCTCGAAAGTTGACTAATTTTTTGACATTTGTTTTTGAAAATGGATCATCTGCTAACTTGTCAATATTAACCAGAATAAGGTTTTGGTCTTTTTTAGGATATTTCTTTAAATTTTTGAGTGCAATATCTGTAAACTGCACTTCATAGCAATTGTTCAAAACTCATTCCTCTAATTACAGTATCTCTTCATTTTCAAATGCCTTATGGTTTCGAGGTTAAAGTTTTTGCGAAGCAAAAACTTTAACCTCGAAATGACTTTCGTTCTACTGCTTTTGAATGAATTCCCAAGCAGAGTTTGGTGGCTCAAAAAATTCAGTATAACAGTTCTAACACAATAAACAATCCCTTCATTGAAATCTCATCAAAATCATCAACGTTGATCTCGCTTCGCGAGTGCATAAAAAAAAGCCCCAAGTCAAACGACTTGAGGCTTTAAGTTGGTTTTTGGAAGGGGTGTTTTGAAGTTTTGCTTGTCAGTGGTGGGCAACAACGTTGCCCACCCTACCTGGCTTTTGTCCAATCTTCTAATTTAATGCCCTGTAACCGTTTAAAATGATTCGTATCGTGAGTAACCATAATCAAACCATTAGCTATTGCTGTTGTGCCAATAAGCAAATCAAAATCATCAAGCGGTGTACCTGCTCTACGCAATCTTGCTTTCTCCTTAGCGTATAAGTCCAAAGCACCAATAATGGGTACGATTTGTATTTTATTTTGAAGTTCATGCACGACTAAACGGTTTTGTTCAATTTTGTCGCTATTTTCAGCACAAAATTTCAATTCTGCGATCGTTATTTCTGATATAAAACAATTACTTAAATAAACTGCTTCAATCTTATCTGCTAATTGAAAACGCCCTTTCAGATAAAAAATACAAATATTGGTATCTAAAAGATATTTTTTCAAAATGTTTCCTGCTCTCGGTTAAACAATCGACTCTGTTGTATTTCTGCTATAAGTTGTTCTGCACTCTGTTCTGATTGAAAAGCACCAAATAAAGGTCTCAAGGAAATTTCTGTTGATGCAGTGGACTTTAACGATTGTGAAAGCCATGAAATCAATTCTAACTTATTATTTTTACTTAAATTTATCAGCAAATCAAAGTGATTATTTAATAACGTTTGGTTAAAATCGGTGGTAATCATACTATTTAGTGACATCAATGAGAAATAGGGGAACAGTCATGATTTGGCTTGTTGCCAGTGTTGACGGATTGGTGGACTTATTGACGCTGGCGCGTCGAGAATGGGTTCCCACGCCAGCGTGCTCATCGTTATACACTACTTTTTAAATATTTGATTTGATAGATATTAGCCAGGTAGGGTGGGCAACGTGGTTGCCCACCGAAACGTTAAAATCTCACGATATTTACCCAATGTAATAAGGTGGGCAAACCAAAACACGTTTGCCCACCCTACCTGACTAATCCTTAATATCATCAGGTGATAAAATGGCCTAAAGATGAGAAATGAATATCTGTATTCTTATGTTTTTCATCTCCTACATTGGCTACCTTGAATTGCCGTTTTTTTTACATTGGTAAGTTTTCAGTATAACAAATTAACTCAATAAACCACACCTTAAACAACCCCTTCGAGGTTTGAGTTTTTTTTTCAAAAAAACTCAAACCTCGAAATCAAAATTTCATCAAATCATCAACGTTGATATCGCTTCGCTCGTGCATAAAAAAAGCCCCAAGTCAAACGACTTGAGGCTTTAAGTTGATTTGGGGAAGGGGTGTTTTGAAGTTTTGCTTGTCAGTGGTGGGCAACAAAAAGACGTTGCCCACCCTACCTGGCTAAAAGCTAAAGTCACCGTGCTACGCAGGCTTTAGTATTACTCCACCGTAGCCGAATCTATGAGGTCCGAATGGAAGGCGCTTTGACCAAATAAGTCAATATCCTCTAAGCCATAGTAGTAAGTGACTCCAGGCTCTACATCCGTATCTATGTAAGAGTAGGAAACACTTTCCACTTTGTTACCTTCGGCTGGAATGAGTTGGTCAGTTAGCCTCATTACCATTGAATAATCACCGTATTTCCAGCCTTCGCCCGTCGCACGCCAGAGGTGGAAACCGGCATTGTCAATCTCGGAAGCTGTTTCCCACTTTAATTCCACCTTACCATCAGAGACTGTAGTAGTGAATGAAGTGAGGGCGACAATATTGCCATCATCATCATCATTGCCATCATCATCATCGCCATCGCCATCATCATCACAATCATCTCCGGTAAGTTGTGGAATCTCCGTAAACTGACATGAACCTTCGCGACAAAAATAGTCTCTGCCTGGACTATCACAAGTACTAGGGGAATCCTGAGCATCGCAATCCGTGATATCGTTATCATGGCTCTCACATGTGGCGCCGCTTGTTATACAATAAAAGTTGTTAAATCCTAGGACATTTCCACGGCAATAATAAGAGTCAAAATTATCACAATTGATGCTTTCTACTACACGGGATTTACACTGCATAGAACCAAAATCACCGACGCAACGATAATCACGCTCTTCTGATATTTCATCAGCAATGCAATAAAGACCATCGGCATCATCACAATCAGAGTCTGAGAGGCACGCTAGAGCTAGACTAGCAGCAAAAACAGGTTTTGTAATAATGTTATTGCTATCAGCAGAAACAAATTTTGTAATGTCCCATACGACAAAAACCAATATAAAAGGGATTAAAAAAGTTCCAATCCACATTTTTCTCTGAAATTGTTTATGCATAAACATACTTTCACCTCACTTTTAAAGTTTTTATCACTACAATAAGCTGGGTAGTGATATGTAAGTTATTGATAAATCGCAGCATGCGTAGGGTGCGATAGCGAAACCCACCTCTTTCTTTAACCATACAAAATGATGGGGTTCGTTCCTCTATCCACCCTACCCTTGCTCGCCATTAAATTGCCAAGGAATTGATCGGCCATTTTCATCAATATTAACCGATCTCAATCAAACAAAAACCTTGGCAAATTTTATTTTGGCAAATTTTATCTCTTTTGGATATGCTTTGCCTAAAACTTCAACCAAGCCAAGTCTTGGAACGATTTCATTTGCAACCAACCGCGTGGAAAGAAAATAGGGAACAGCCCCCCGTTTTTCCCAATCCATTTAAATTCTACAGCAAAGCCCAATGCCTTCGCACCTTGGGCAATATCCATCATTGATGAAACGCGGCATGATCATCAGGCGCAGAAAACCAGATCGTCTCAATCCACGCCCACCATTTCAGCCTTGATACTATAAAAGTGCTTAAAAAAACGGGTTCTCCAATTAAAAGTCAATTTAAGTATTTTATATAGTTAGGTCGTCTGACAGCATCAACGACCTAAACTATACGCCTGCCCCTTATAATTTACGATGGTAAATAGGGGGTCTATCTTAATATAAGGGCCAATTATTTTTTTTCAACCCCTCTTACAGGACGATTTTCTATAACTCGACTATCTCGTTTTTGATGTTACTTAGCTTTACGACAATTTATTTTTTTGACAATAAATTTTTTTTAACCCAAAAACCCAACAACTTCAGATAGCAATTTATGGCTTGGAAAAGGTAGAGGAACAGTTGGCGGTTTTTGATGACTTCTCATTTAGAGTGCTAACATACTCAATCATAAAAATCACGTTTTTTACAGGAATGGGTGTATTTTTATAAACAGTTGATTTTACATGATTTTTTATTTAATTGCCACCAATCAAAGAGCCAGCGTAGAGTGTGTAATCCACCTTTCCTCAATGAAGACGAACGAAAATCATTGATGGGTTGATCTACCAGCCTACGCTGGCTTTAATATTTTTTATAACAATAAATTCATCTCTTGTCATTTTTCTGGTTCCCACGCGCCAGCGTCACTGCCATTAAGTTTTCGAGGTTTGATTTTTTTTTCAAAAAAACTCAAACCTCGAATCCTTCAGATTTGGATTATGTCGTTTAAAATCAAAGACTTACAAGTCTGAAGGTTTGGACTCCAAGGCTTAACTTAATG
>JAGLHR010000103.1 GCA_023143415.1 Thiomargarita sp.
TTCTTATGTCGTAGGGGCAATCCCTTGTGGTTGCCCTGATTATGTCGTAGGCTGCACACCCTTGTGGTTGCCCTGAGTAGTTACAATAAATCATTGGCTATCTACTTAAAGGACTAAAAAAAATGAAACACTTTTTATTCCATAAATTTCGTACAGCATATAACTTAGATCGTTGGATACGGCAACATTTTACCCAGACTGGTTTATTGGTACTTGGTGGCTTTGTCACTGCGGGGGCATTTGGACTTGATACCCGGCAAACATTGGCGTATCAATTATTTTCCCTACTACTCGCATTGCTATTATTAGCCATTATCAGCCCTCTTTTTTTCCGAAAAGTACATTTAACAGCGCAACGTGATTTACCCCAATTTGCTACTGTGGATGAAACGCTGCATTATCAAGTACATATACAAAATCACACCCAAACACTACAACGCAGTTTAACTTTACAAGAAAATATTAAACTGAATCCGCCCAGTTTTGAAACCTTTTTACACGCAAAAGAACCCGATCATGAAAAACGTAACTGGTTTGATAACTATGTCGGATATCCGCGTTGGAGTTGGTTAATGTACCTCAGTAAAGGTGCAGAAATTGCTGAACAAAACCTGCCACCCATTCCGCCAATGTCTTCTGAGAAATTTCACCTTAAAAAGGTTCCGGCTTCACTCTCTATTAAAATGACACTCAAACCTTTGCGGAGAGGTTATGTGCATTTTACCGGTTTTAGCGTTGCTCGCCCTGATCCTTTTGGGCTTTTTAAAGCATTATATACGATTGACAAACCAGATAACTTATTGATTTTGCCCAAACGTTATCCTGTTGGTAAAATTTCATTATTCGGCTCAAGAAAATATCAACGCGGTGGCGTATCTTTAGCAATGTCAGTCGGTGATTCTGAAGAATTTGTCTCATTGCGCGAATATCGCCCTGGTGATCCATTGCGACATATTCATTGGAAAAGTTTGGCTAAAATCGGTAAACCTGTCGTCAAAGAATTTCAAGATGAATTTTTTGTTCGCCACGCCCTGATTTTGGATACTTTTACGGAACAAGATGCCGGAGAAATTTTTGAAACCGCTGTATCCGTTGCTGCCTCATACACTACTGCGCCGCGTAGCGCTGAAGTTTTATTAGACTTAATGTTTATCGGCACAAAAGCCTATCATTTTACAAGTGGGCGCGGTTTAGCCAAAACAGATCAATTCTTAGAAATCTTAGCTTGTGTAGAAGCATGTACTGATCAACCTTTTCACCTATTGCCCCCTTTAGTTATGAAACACGCTGCTTCCCTCAGTGGTTGCTTATGTGTTTTATTAAACTGGGATACCGCCCGTCAGCATTTTATAGAATCCTTAAAAAAATTATCTCTTCCACTTTTAGTTGTTGTGATAAGCACAACTGAATTAGAAATTGATAAAAATAAATTCCCAGAAGTGCATCTTCTATCCACTGACGCTATTGCTGAAGAATTAGTGAAATTATAATTTTTTTGTAACGACTCAGGGCAACCACAAGGGTGTGCAGCCTACATCAGAATATTTTCGTCAGTTAAAAAACCGAAAATTAGAAGTTGTTTTAGGCGATTTATCGCCTAAAAAATCCCTTCCTAAAAATCCCCTCCAAAAAATCTACATACATACAACTTGGGCTAAAATTGCCCAAAATCACCTTTCCATTTTAGAAAATATCATTTATTTTAGAAAATATCATCTATTTGGTATCAAATTTGCATGTTTTATCATCAATTAAATTTCAGAAAATGAGTTGTTATCGAAAAATTTTAACTTTTATTCGATCATCAAGTTTTCTCGTT
>JAGLHR010000104.1 GCA_023143415.1 Thiomargarita sp.
TTATGGTTGCCCTGAGTAGTTACTCTGAATCAAAGGAAACATTATGTACAAATTCAATTTTCGCCCTTTATCGTTAGTCTTACTCCTGTTGCTAATAGGACAATCTTCTTGTGCTGAATTATCGACAAGTAGCGTGGGCGGACAATTTTTACCGAGTCTTGCGCCTATGTTGGAAAAAGCAACCCCTGCAGTAGTCAATATTTCATCAAACACCAAAACTCGTGTTTCTGATAATCCTTTATTTAATGATCCCTTCTTTCGTCATTTCTTTAATATTCCTAAACAGAAGCAGGAAGAAAAACAAAGTCGTGGTTCTGGAGTTATCATTGATGCGCGTAAGGGTTATGTGGTGACTAATCATCATGTCATTGAAAAGGCAGACAAGATATCTATTACTTTACTTGATGGTCGTCAATTTGATGCTGATTTGATAGGATTGGATCCAGAAACAGATATTGCCCTTTTGAAAGTGCCAGCAGATCGCTTAACCGCCTTGCCGTTGGCAGATTCAGAGCATTTACGGGTGGGCGATTTTGTTGTTGCAATAGGTAATCCATTTGGTTTAGGGCAAACGGTCACTTCAGGGATTATCAGTGCTTTAGGGCGCAGCGGATTGGGCATTGAAGGTTATGAAGATTTTATTCAAACAGATGCCTCAATTAATCCCGGCAATTCAGGAGGCGCGTTGGTTAATTTGCGGGGCGAATTAATTGGTATTAATACAGCGATTATCGCCCCTGGGGGTGGAAATGTCGGTATAGGTTTTGCCATTCCAAGTAATATGGTCAACAAAATTGTGCAACATTTAATTGATTTTGGTGAAGTACAACGGGGTACATTGGGCATACGGATACAGGATTTAACCCCTGATTTAGCCAATGCGTTTGGATTAAATGGCAAGAAAGGGGCATTGATTGCTGAAGTTGAACCAGGAACACCTGCTGAAAAAGCCGGTTTACGTTCAAGCGATCTCATCATTGCGGTGAACAATAAACAGGTGAGTTCAGCAACTGAACTTCGCAATCATATTGGTTTATTACGCATTGGTGAAAGGGTAAAAATCACTTTCATACGCAAAGGACGCATTCGTCATTTATATGCAACGATTGCTGATAATAACCAGGTTGAAGGGGGCGATATTAGTTTATACTTAGATGGTGCGCTATTAAAAGATACGTCTAATGGCATACAAGTGTATAAAGTCACTCAAAACAGCAATGCGTGGAAAGTCGGTTTTCGCCATGGGGATATGATTATTGGAATTAATCGTAGTAAAATCAGAAATTTAGATGATTTAACCCAACGTTTTAAAAAATATACCTCTCGTAGTATTCAAATTCGTCGTGAGGGTGAAATTTTATCTTTACGGCTGAATTAATGGTGAATTAATGGTGAATGGTGAATGGTTTCGAGGTTTCCGTTTTTTTCCAAAAAACGGAAACCTCGAATGGTTAATAATTCATAATTCATAATTCATAATTCATAATTCATAATTCACCATTAAATTAATTATATCTTTTCCAGTAATCGCCGAATCGCCGCTTTATCTTCTTCATTAGTCATTTCTTTAAGGCGTTTTGTTAGAATTGCCATTTGGGTTTGTCTTGGTGTTACAACTGTTGATGTCGTTTGTGTTTTATCTTTTGGCGTAATCGTATTAATAAATTTGTCTAACGCTTGGTAAAAAAACTCAACGCTATATCCTGCTAAAAATCCCAGTGCGACGGGAGGAATATTTGCCCCAGGTATTGCATTTTCAAGAGAAGTACCAAACAGATTAACAACCAATGCGCCAGTCAAGGCACCCATAAATAGACGCAACCAGTTTGTTGCTAATTTTCTGGGATGAAGTATCCGCCTCGTATAAAAGTCAGTCAGATTTTTATATAAATAAACCAATGCGCCAAGTGCACCATATAAAAATGGATCGACAAAAGCCAAGGAGTCTTCTTCACCTCCCATTGTTAATTTTCTTAAACAGATGATGCCAATTAGTAACATGGCGACCCAAAAAAGTTGTCGAAAAAAATTACGACCAACTGAGCTTGAACCCAAAAATATCGCTTTCCACAACGATGATCTATGCACAGCATACTTTTCCGAAGTCGTGCGTAAAGTTAATGCTGTCACAGGGCTGAGTAATTCGGTAAAAGTCGCATAAAGTTTTTCCAATTCCGCTTCGGTTTCGCAAATCATTTCTGGCGTTAACGCATCAGGTGGCGTATAAAAAAGCACTTTCTTAAATTTTTTTACCTTTATCGCTAATTCAGGCGGATCAAGTTTGCCATTTTCTGCTGCAAATTCTAGTAATTCTTCCAATTCTTGATAACGAGCCAAACATCTGGTGTTTTTTAGTAATGATGTTGATGTATCCAGTATATCAATGGGAAGTTTATTAAAATCAGCGGCTATTTTGGCGACAGAGGGTTGTTCGGCTTCGCTTATTGAAGAGTCTGTTTCGCTTTCGCTTATTGAAGAGTCTGTTTCGCTTATTGAGGACATGGTTTTTTTCACTTATAATAATAATACGTTTGTTCTATAAAAAAATAAAATTCGTACTTCAACGTTTTGAAATAAGGAACGTGCATGAAATTAAATCGACAATTAGACCTGACAGGTTTTGGAAACCTGTCAGGTCTGATTCTTATGGAATTGATTTCATTTTCGAGGTTTTAGTTTTTTGAAAAAAAACTAAAACCTCGAAACGTTCCTTATTTCAAAACTAACATATCTTTTTCTTTTTGCAGAGGCTTTAAAATAAACGCAGAATCCTTTGGAAAACGGAATTTCTGCACTTTTTTAAATCATCATTTCAGTTTACACTTTAACTTGTTATAATAAAAGATTAATTTTATTTAAACAACTCTATTATGGCTCACACATATAAAAAAATACCAAACAATCGCCCTCGTCGGTATCATTCCAATAAGCGTCCTTATTTGACTAAACGTCCCATACCTCGCCGCACAGGTTTTCGTTTTAAATGGTACTTGGTTGTACTCATTTTCCTACTGATTTTTCTCGGCATTTATGTCAGTTCTTTAGATGTTCAAGTTCGAGAGCAGTTTGAAGGCAAACGCTGGGCATTGCCTGCGCGTGTTTACGCTCGTCCCTTGGAAGTTTACACGGGAAGACGTATAAGTGCGAATATGATGATTCAAGAACTCAAAGCACTTGGCTATCGTAAAACTCGCACACTAAATGAACCAGGACAATATCAGTACACAAAAAATAATATTATAATCATCACTCGCGGCTTTAAATTTTGGGATGGAACAGATCCCTCACGTCAGGTACAAATACATTTTGCCGACAATCAAGTTGATTCTGTCAGTGAATTACAGCCTGAACGTCAATTAACTTTGCTGCGTTTAGAACCCAGATTGATAGGTAAAATCCATCCCACTCAGCATGAAGACCGCATTTTAGTGCGCCTAGCCAATGTACAGAAATCACTAATTGATGCCATTATTGCGATGGAAGACCGTCGTTTTTTTCAACATTGGGGGATCAGTTTACGTGGTTTGGTACGTGCTTTTATCGCGAATTTCAAAGCGGGAGAGAGGGTACAGGGTGGCAGCACAATTACGCAACAGCTGGTTAAAAACTTTTATCTGACTCCAGAACGTACATTCAAGCGTAAAATTAATGAAGCCATCATGGCTTTATTATTAGAATGGCATTATAGCAAAGAACAAATTCTTGAAGCCTATTTTAATGAAGTCTTTTTGGGTCAAGATGGTGATCGTGCCATTCATGGTACAGGTCTAGCCGCACTGTTTTACTTTGGTCGTCCTTTGTCAGAACTCAAGTTACCACAATTAGCATTGCTAGTTAGCCTTATACGCGGAGCCTCAATTTATAATCCCCGAAAACATCCAGAACGTGTCCGCGCACGCCGCAATTTAGTGTTAGATTTGATGGCTGAACAAGGGAAAATCACGCCTGAAACGGCAAAAAATGCCAAAGATACCCCTTTGGGTATTACTAAAAAAGGGAGTGAAAGTCAATTTCCATATCCCGCTTTTATAGGACTAGTACGTCGTCAATTGCATCAGGACTATCGTGAAGAAGATTTGCGTTCAGAAGGATTACAAATCTTTACAACCCTTGATCCCTCAATTCAGAAAAAAGGGGAAGAAGTCATGATCAATGGTTTAAAAAAGCTACAAAAAAGTCGTCGTAAAGCACGCAACTTAGAAGGAGCAATGGTCGTCACTAACAGTGAAAATGGTGAAGTATTAGCATTGATTAATGGTAAAAATCCCCACTATGCCGGTTTTAATCGTCCCCTCAATGCCGTGCGCCAGATTGGCTCATTAGTTAAAGTGGCGGTCTATTTAACCGCGTTAGAAAAAAATCACTCTTACAGTCTAACGACCCCACTTGATGACAGTCCCTATCGGTGGAAAAATCCCGCCGGCGGTGTTTGGAAACCACAAAATTATGATCATCGTTCACATGGTAACGTTCCCTTGTACCGTGCCTTAGCCAATTCCTACAACTTGGCAACAGTACGTTTAGGAATGAAATTGGGACTCACTCATATTCATGAAACCCTTAAACGTTTGGGGATTGAACGTGAATTTAGAATGTTTCCCTCTGTACTGCTGGGTAGTATTTCTTTGACTCCGCTAGAGGTGGCACAAATGTATCAAACCATTGCCAGTGGTGGATTCCGTGTCCCAATTCGTACAATTCGTGCCGTCTTAGATCGTGAAGGAAGACAAAAAGAACATTATGGTATTGATATAGAACACCGTTTTGACGCTGCGCCTATCTTTTTGCTCAATTATGCTTTACAACAAGTGGTGCGGGCAGGTACGGGACGTAGAGTTGCTAAAACATTAGCACCGGAGATGGTATTGGCTGGGAAAACCGGTACCAGTAATAATTTACGGGATAGCTGGTTTGCTGGCTTTAGCAGTGAATTATTAACAGTGACTTGGGTGGGACGCGATGATAATAAACCGATGGGTCTTAGCGGTAGTTCAGGCGCAATGGTGATCTGGAGAAATTTCATAAAAGCCGTTCTTCCAGAAGCTGTCGCTCCAGTGACACCCAATGGGATACAATGGCGTTCAATCAGAAACAAACGCATACCGTTTATTGTCCGTTCACATTAGGTGAATGGGTACCTTTCTGAAACAAAACCTGACAGGTTTTTAAAACCTGTCAGGTTTGGCTCTTTATTATAGGCTGCCCGTATGCAACTTCTCCTTAATAAATTCAATCACGTTTTCCATCTGCACATACTGAGCCTTTTTATCGCGCCGTCCTTTATACTCTATCTCACCCTTATCTAATCCACGTTCCCCAATGACCAAACGGTGCGGAATCCCTATCAATTCAGAATTTGCAAACATCACGCCAGGGCGTTCTCGGCGATCATCAAATAAAACTTCTATCTTCTCCGCCTGTAATTTAGCATAAATCTCTTGAGCAGCATCGCGTAGCCGCTGGGATTTGTGCATGTTCATCGGCAAGAGGGCAACGGAAAACGGTGCAATGGCTTGAGTCCAAATAATACCATATTTATCATGGTTTTGTTCAATAGCGGCGGCAACCAAGCGGGAGACACCAATACCATAACAACCCATTGTTAAAATGGTCGCATTTCCATCTTCAGCCAGCACTGTTGCTTGCATGGCTTTACTATATTTTTCACCTAACTGGAAAATATGCCCCACCTCAATGCCACGCGCGATGCCTAACACACCCTCACCATCTGGGCTAGGATCACCGACTTCAACATTGCGTAAATCAACCGCTTGTGGTTCTGGACAATCGCGTCCCCAGTTGACATGGGTTAAATGTTGTCCCTCTTTATTCGCACCGCAGACAAAATCGGCTAAATGGGCGGCACTGTGATCAACCAATACAGGTACGTTTAAATCAACAGGACCAATTGATCCAATATCGCACCCAATGGCTTCGCTAATTTTTACCGGTTCAGAAAACGTCAATGGATGAGCGACTTGGGGCAATTTAGCCGCCTTGATTCCATTGAGCGTGTGATCGCCCCGTAGCACTAATGCAACTAAGCCTTCTTCACCTTTAACGATCAATGTTTTAACACATTGTGAAGGTTTAACGTTTAAAAATTGGCTCACATCTTCTATAGTATGTTGATCAGGCGTATCCACTACCGTCATCAGGGCAGTTGGCTGGGGACGTTCACTGGTAGGCGGTAAGGCGGGAGCCATTTCCACATTAGCGGCATAATTCCCCGTCGTACTGTAAGCAATCGCATCTTCACCTGATTCTGCTAAAACATGAAATTCATGTGAGGCACTGCCACCAATATTACCAGAATCCGCCAGCACCGCGCGAAATGTCAACCCTAAGCGTTTGAAAATATTAGAGTATGTTTCAAACATCACCTCGTAAGTTTCTTGCAGTGAAGTGTGATCTAAATGGAAAGAATAAGCGTCCTTCATCAAGAACTCACGCGCCCGCATGATGCCAAAACGGGGACGAATTTCATCGCGGAACTTGGTTTGAATTTGGTAGAAATTAGCCGGTAATTGCTTATAACTGCGAATTTCGTTGCGGATTAAATTGGTGATAATTTCCTCATGGGTTGGTCCAAAACAAAATTCACGCGCATGACGATCATTAAAACGCAATAATTCAGGACCGTATTCTTCCCAACGCCCTGATTCTTGCCACAATTCTGCTGGCTGAACGGCTGGCATCAATACTTCTTGCGCCCCAGATTTGTCCATTTCTTCACGGACAATATTTTCGACTTTGTGCAAGACGCGCAATCCTAGCGGTAACCAAGTATATAATCCGGCAGCCAGTTTACGAATCATGCCCGCACGTAGCATGAGTTGGTGACTAATAATCTCTGCATCGGCGGGATTTTCTTTAAGTGTAGCAAGTAAAAAACGGGTAGTACGCATAGTTTCTTTTATATTATTAGGTTTGTAACGACTCAGGGCAACCACAAGGGGGTGCAGCCTACATCAGAAGATTTTCGTCAGTCTTCATAAGAATATTGTAGGCTGCACACCTTTATGGTTGCCCTGATAAAAATAAGCAAAAACTTATGTTAAAATACTTCAATGTACCGATTTATGATAAGTTTCAGGCTATCATTTTTTTAAAAGTGGCTAATTGTCAATGGTGAATTATACGCCACAAAATAAAACTGGGATACATTGATCCTGAACCCTATAAAGGGATATGCTGAGTTCCAAATATTCCGTTGACCTTTTTTGGTCATCCAAATAATACACTTGATAAGAAAAAATTGGGTAAAACAATATTAATTAAATAAGTTTAATTATTAAATCTAATTACTATGAGGCTCTTGCAAAATTCATGGATGAAAACGAGGGCGAACACGCAGGTTCGCCCCTACTGAAAGACGTGAGGTTTTGTAGGGGCAGACCTGCGTGTCTGCCCTCATCATAAGAATTTTGCAAGAACACCCTTGTAGTTATATTGTGTTTGGGTTAAGTATTAGTGGGATAGGCTCATCTATATCGTTCTTGCAAAACAGGGTTAGAAAAATAATATTGATTACCTCCCTGTTGTTGAGCTTTCTGCAAGGCTTTTTCCGCCAATGCGAGTAGAGAATCAACCTGAGTAGCATCTTCCGGATAGACGACAATACCAATGCTAATGGAACTTGCTATATTCTGTTTTTCTAAAACAAAAGCCTGCGTCAATTTGAATAGGATAATTTGAGCAACTAAACTGGCATCTTGAGGTTTCGCAATTTCCTCTAAATTCACACTAAACTTATCTCCATCATAACGGGCTACTCTATCACTATCGCGTACTGAGGTTTTTAAATGTTGCCCTATCACACATAAAAGTTGATCTCCTACAACAGAACCATATTTTGCATTAAGAAGAGGCATATTGTCTAGTCCAATGAGTAATATGGCAAAAAAATTATGATGACGTTGTGCCATTGCAAGGGTTTTGTGCAATTCGTGATGGAATAATTGACGAGTGGGTAAGTCGGTTAATAGATCAAAACAAACCGAATTTCTCGTTTGTTTGTCACTTAATATGGCAACATATTGATGTGCGACTTCTGCCTCTTTATCATAAACTTTGAGTTTCAACTGACAAGTATATACGGCTTGATTTTTATGACGCTGCCAAACACAGCCTTGCCAATGCCCCTGTTGCTCCATTATTTTTTTTATCTTTTGATAAAATACGATATTCTGTTTTCCACTATTGAAATGATGAAGTGATTGACCAATTAACTCCTTTGAAGTATAGCCCATGAAGGATGCACAAGTTGGATTCGCTTTAACGATGCGTAAGCGAGTATCTGTGACTAAGATAGCGTCACTTGTCGTTGCCCAGATCACTGATTGTAAATCATGCAGTTTGGAAGAGGAGTTTTGAGAAAGAACAGGTAAAGGGGAATCTTCTGGTGTGTTAATCTTTAAACCTGCGATATAAATTAACTGTTCGATGGACGAAACGGTTGCTACCCAGAAAAAACGCTGGTATTTTCCCTTCACATCACGCAAACGACTTTCAAACACCACTCGCTCACTTTTTCCGGAAAACAGTGCCGACAGTGCCTTTTGAGTGTGTGCAAAATCATCAGGATGTATCCAATGCGTGAATTTCGTGATTAATAAATATTCAACCATAATACCTAATGGTTGCCAAGCGGAATTATTTACTTGTTTAATATTGCCCTGAAAATCTAATAGACACAATAAATGTGGTAATTTTTTTAACCGAGAATGAGCCATTTATAAAAAACGCCATGAGTAGAAATAATCGAGATAAAACTTTTCCTATAGAAATTGATTTCGAGGTTTTCGTTTTTTGAAGAAAAACTCAAACCTCGAAGGTTGTCGATGAGTTATTAGTGGAGGCTTATGATGAAGACAAGACAGATAACTATTTGGCAACCATTCGTTTTCTACAACGAGAGGGTTTCATTCGTTACCAAGAGTTTTATTATAATGTTTTTAAGGCTTCAGCTTTGGAAATGCTTTGGAAATGGAGTCCAACGCTTCAGCTTTGGAAATGGAGTCCAACGCTGGGGTGATGAAAATGTTGCCGATGTTCTTAAAAGTTGATCCCGTTTTTGTTCCCTGCATTTTGTAAATGACTGATTCTAAAATAAAAAAAATGAGTGGAACAAAAACGGGATCACACTCGGCAACTCTGTTTGTGACATTTTCATCACCCCAGTCCAACGCTTCAGCTTTGGAAATGGAATCCAACGCTTCAGCTTTGGTAATGGAGTCCAACGCTTTTGGAAATGGAGTCCAACGCTTCAGCTTTGGAAATGGAGTCCAACGCTTCAGCTTTGGTAATGGAGTCCAACAAGAAACCAAGTTTTTTGGTAACTACTCAGTCTTTAAGCGTTGTACTCCTATAACAAAGCTAAAGCGTTGTACTCCTATAACAAAGCTAAAGCGTTGTACTCCTATAACAAAGCTAAAGCGTTGTACTCCAAACAACAAAGCTAAAGCGTTGTACTCCTATAACAAAGCTAAAGCGTTGTACTCCTATAACAAAGCTAAAGCGTTGTACTCCTATAACAAAGCTAAAGCGTTTTCGAGGTATTAGTTTTTTTTCAAAAAACTAATACCTCGAACTCCATTCGCATTTCAAGTGTTTTGAAAAAACTTGGTTTCTAAATTTCACCATTCGAGGCTAAAGTTTTTTTAAAGAAAAACTTTAGCCTCGAAACCATTCATAATTCATAATTCACCATTATTTTCTTCAAAATCATAGGAATAATAAACCGCGATGCCCTGTTTTTTAGCATAAGTTTCCACATCACCACTATTTGTCATGTATGTCACTAACACTGGAAAAACCTCTTGAAACAAACCATCAAATCTTTTTAAATGTTTGTGAATAAAAGTATTTATATGATTTTTGGATAATTGGGTTTTACCTTCACCGATAATCGTTACCTCTTTTCCCTCTTTCAATGCTTTACCTGTAATTTTGATTTCCAACTCCTCACCTTGATTATCTATAAGATAAGCCCGTTTTAATTTGCCCTGCACAGTAATATCAAAGTCTCTTTCTAATAAAAGTGGCAAAGTTTTATAAGCCAAATCCTCTAAGCGATAACCAACAGTCATTGCAAATTCCACAAGTTGCTTGCGCGTATCGAAATCGTGTTCGACAATGAGTTGTTGAAATCGAATATCAGTACGTTGTTGTATCATAGCAAGCTCTTCCATCTGCTGCTCTGTGCGCTGTTGGGTAGTCGTTATTTCCTTTTGCGCGTTAACGATTGCTTCCATGCACCACTCAGTGCGTTGTTGTGCAGAAACCAGTTCTTTTTGTGCCAAGACGATTTTTTTAACAATGGATTTCAATTCATTGAAATCTTTTTTCGTTATCACGTTTTCAGATGTATTTGTATTTGTCATAAAAATATGAGCCTGATATTTTTTATTGATTAATATTAGAATTAAGATTAAAATTAATTTTTTTTAAACATCAATGGTTAGTATAGTTTTTGTAACTTATTGTTATTAAAGTATTTTTTATGCTATTAAGAAAAAACGCTTAAATTTCAATGATTTATAATCATTGAGTCAGCCTAAATTTTAAAAATGCTCTAAACTATTGTAAATATTATATTTTAAAATAAAAAAATGTCTGAACCTATTAATCCTTATATCACCGATAATCCCGTAGGTGCGGGTATAATTGGACGATCCGATATATTGCGTGATACCATACATATTTTACGCCAAGCCAGAAAAAATGCAATTGTTCTCTATGGGCAACGCTGCATAGGCAAAACGTCTGTATTGCAATATCTAAAAGCACAATTGCCTAGCGAAGGGGATTATTATCCTGTCTATTTTGATTTACAAGATAAAGCGACTTTAGCACTCGGTTCAGTAATCAATGAATTAGCTAAAAGTATGGCGCAGGCTCTGAATCA
The DNA here is from genome assembly GCA_023143415.1 of Thiomargarita sp. Classification (GTDB taxonomy): domain Bacteria; phylum Pseudomonadota; class Gammaproteobacteria; order Beggiatoales; family Beggiatoaceae; genus QNES01. The sequence goes on from JAGLHR010000104.1 coordinate 10,910, forward strand.
AGTTGAACCTGATTTGGGTGATCATCCCGAAATCACGTTTAAAGACATTTGGCTACCTCATCTGTTGCAAAATCTGCCTAAAAAAAATGCGGCTTTAGTCTTGCTGTTTGATGAATTTGATGTAAATGAGCCTAAAGCTAACCAGGCGGGAATTAGCTTTTTTCCTTATGTGCGTCAACTATTGAATAGCGAATTTCAAAATCTCAATTTTGTCTTTGCTGGGGGGCGTAATATTGATGATCTTGATAATATTACTATATCTTTATTTAGGGAAATTCCGCCAACTAAACATTTATCACGATTTAATCAAGAAGAAACGACAGAATTAGTGCGTGCTGCTGAGGCGAATTTAAATTGGCCTGATGAAACGGTGGAATCGGTTTGGCGATATACGCATGGTCATCCCTTTTTCACCCAACAAGTTTGTTATCAAGTTTGGGCGCAATCTTATAAAGATAAATCGGAAACAACACCCACTGCTACGCCCGCAGATGTAGAAAATGTCATTTTTGATGTTTTAGATGCCAGTCGTTATCGCATGACATGGTTATGGGAAGGCTTGCCGCCTGCTGAACGAATCGTTGCTTCCGCTTTGGCTGAAGCCGCTTCTCAAACCATGACGGAATCGGCTTTAGAAAAAAAACTCTATGACAGTGGTGTTCATGTTGTCATTCGGGAATTACAGAACGCTCCCCGCTCACTGCAAGATTGGGGATTGTTGAGATTGACTGAGGAAGGTTATCAATTTCAGGTTGAATTAATACGCCGTTGGATAAGGGAAAATAAACCCTTCCGACGAATTATTGCAGAATTGGATCATATTGATCCGGTGGCAGAAAATATTTTTCAAGGGGCTGTTGCGCTGCATAAAGAGGCGAAGTTGGAATTGTCGGCTAAACAGTTGCGTGAAGCGATTGCTTTAAATCCTAATCATCTTGGTGCTCATCAATTGCTCGCTGATATTTTACTTGCTCTAGGGCAAGTGGTGGAAGCGAAAGCGTTATTGGAAAAATTATATCATTATCAACCACTTATTGCCCGTTCACGTTTAATACAGGCATTGCTGACATTAGCACCAGAGAAAGATGATGAAGCGCAACAGCTTGAATTATATGAACAAGTTATTGCCCTAGAGCCTAATCAATCCGAAGCGACAGCGAAAAGTAGAGAGATATGGCAACAGCGTGGAGAGGCTGCGTTGGCGAAAAAGGATTTGAAAACCGCTTTAGCTGTTTACAAAAAGCTGGGAATGAATAAACAAATTACGGAAATAGAGGAAAAAATACGCACTCACTATTTTTCTTTAATAAAAGAACCTTCCCTTTTTAAAAAGGGAAAAGACTATCTTCTTTGGGCGTTGGTGATATTGATGCTTGCACTTGGCATTTTGTTTTATTGGAGTCAACAGGTTGAAGGGCTTGAGAGAGAACTTGAATATGCTCATGGAGAAAATGCCTCTCTGGAAAAAATATTGGAGCAAACGCATCAAAAAAATGGGCGGCTTGAGAGAAAACTTGAACGCATTCATGGAGAAAAGGCTTTAGTCGAAAAAACGCTTGAGCAGGTGACTGAAAAAAATGTTCTGATCGAAAAAGCACTTGCACAAACTAACCAGACTGTCACTCATCTTAAACAAGATTTGGTAAAAAGTTCCAAAAAAATTGATTTTGGTTCTTTAATCTCACAACTTGAAAAGGGCGATCAGATTATTATCGTGGGTTCTTATCTTCAACAGCAAGATGCTGAAAGACAGCTTGAAAAATTCAAAATGAAGTATCCTGATCTTTTTGATTCTCAATCTGTTAACAGTAATCTTTATCAAAAGGATGGGATTTGGGAAATATCTATAAGTGGTTCTTATTCTTATCAATCCGCTAGGGAATTAGAAAAAAATTTGCGGGAATTTGAATTAATAGAAGATACTTTTATTAGACGGAAGCCAGTAGTGAATGATGAATGATGAATGAATTGAATGATTCATCATTAATCGTAACTACTCATTAACTGATGTGACGCACTATATTTCCAAGAGGTTTAAGAAATCCGATTTTTGAAAAAAAATCGGATTTCTAA
>JAGLHR010000105.1 GCA_023143415.1 Thiomargarita sp.
AATTTTCGGATTAAGTCTATGGCGAATAAAGAAATCCGATTTTTTCAAAAATCGGATTTCTTCAACCTCTAATTGTTATATTTTAACAAAAATTGTAACTACTCAGGGCAACCACAAGGGATTGCCCCTACATCAGAAGATTTTCGTCAGTCTTCATAATAATCTGGTTGTAGGGGCAATCCTTTATGGTTGCCCTGAGTCGTTACCAAATTTTAACGATTAAAACAAAAAATATGCTTTTAAGTCAACTACTTAAACAAAAAATACCCGCTAAATTTGACTGCCATGTCACAGGCTTAACCCTTGACAGCCGACAGGTACGCCCTGGAGATGTTTTTTTCGCACTGGCAGGCACAGAAAAACATGGCGAAGTCTTTATTAAATCGGCTCTACAAAATGGCGCGAAAGCGTTGCTCAAAGAAGCAGATAAGGCAGGATTTGAAATACTAACAGGCGATATTCCCTGCATTAGCCTACCCAATTTATCTCAACAAATAGGAGAAATCGCCGCGCGATTTTATGACTACCCCTCACGCAATAAGCAAATCATTGGCGTAACGGGAACCAATGGTAAAACGTCAGTCACACACGCGATTGCACAATTATTACACAGTGATGAAACGCCCTGTGGAATACTTGGCACATTGGGCTATGGCATTTATGGCGCATTAAAGCAGGGCATTCATACCACACCTGATGCCATTCATTTGCAAGCATTATTGGCTCAACTACAAAATGGTCAAAATATAGTGATGGAAGTCTCATCCCATGCGTTAGTTCAAGGGCGAGTCAATGGAATCCGCTTTGATACAGCCGTATTGACCAATTTAAGCCGTGATCATTTAGATTATCACAAAACAATGACAGCTTATGGCGATGCAAAGCGGCAATTATTTTTTTGGCCAAATTTAAAAACAGCAGTAATTAATATTGATGATACTTTTGGACAAAGCGTGTTAGCCAATTTACCCCCCTCTGTCACACCACTCACTTATAGTCTTCGCGACAAAAATGCCGATATTTATGCCAATATACACACTTATGATATGCAAGGTTGTCAGTTCACAGTTCATACGCCCTGGGGAGAGGGAAAAGGTCAAATTCAATTATTCGGACAATTTAATGTCAGTAATGTCTTAGCAGCACTAACAGTATTACTCCAAAAAGGATTTTCTTTATCGCAACTTATCGAACAATTACCCACACTTCGCGCCGTGCCTGGACGCATGGAACGATTTGGACAAACACCCACTATTATCATTGACTATGCCCATACCCCCGACGCTTTAGAAAAAGCACTATTGGCTGTCTCAAAACATTGTCAAATCGGGAAATTATGGTGCGTTTTTGGTTGCGGCGGAGATCGAGATAGGGGTAAACGTCAATTGATGGGCGAAGTGGCACAACGTTATGCCGATAAAGTCATTATTACCGATGACAACCCGCGCCACGAAAATTCTCAAGCGATTATTGATGATATTTTACAAGGTTGCCCAACGCCCACAGCAATCAAACCTGATCGTGAAGAAGCGATTCGCTATGCACTACAACAGGCAGCGGTGGGAGATATTATCTTAATAGCGGGAAAAGGACATGAAGATTATCAACAAATTGGCGATAAACGTTTGCCCTTCAGTGATAGGGCAATTGTCTCTCATTTACTATAGGCTGAATATTAGTCTTGTGAAAGGAATTAAAGTGAAATCATTATGGAAAAAAACAAACCTCCTAAAAAGCAATTAAAACGTCAATTAAAACGTCGATTGCGAGAAGCACGTCGTCAATCAAACCATAAAGGTTTTGAGTGGCAAAATGAACCGCCACATAAAAAAAGTTTTAATTGGCAAAGGGAACCAAAATCTCTTTTTGAATGGCAAAATGAACCAAAATCTCTTTTCAATTGGCAAAATGAACCAAAATCTCTTTTCAATTGGCAAGATGAACCAAAGAGTCTCTTTGCTTGGTACGATGTGACTGGAGCAAGAAATTAATTCAATTATGCGATAGTTTTAAAAAACTATTTAAAAATCAAATAGTTAAATAAATATTTTGATGGTTAATTTCCGTCCAACGCTTTGGCATGATTTTGGAGTCCAACGCTTCAGTAGAGCGTAGAGCGTAGGGTGGGTAGGAACGAAGTGGAAACCCACCATTTTTTTTATTAGATTAATGAATGGTGGGTTTCGCTATCGCTCTACCCACCCTACTAAAAAAGGTTTGATTCCACCCACTCGCTATTGCCAAATCGCAAATGGGTGCCATTATCAAATGATTATGTTATCATTGCCTAAAAATTCCTATCCCTCACTGGAAAACATCAAAAGTCTGATGACTTTTTACGAAACGCGCTTGAACTCTAAAAAAAATTAAGGAACTTATTTATGTCAACACGTATGTCAAAACCAAATGCTTCTGCCATATTGTCAGAAGAAAGCCGCGCTGCCATTGATCGTTGGCTAACCAAATATCCGACAGACCAAAAACAATCCGCGGTGATGGGAGCATTAATGGTTGTCCAAGAAGACAACGGAGGTTGGTTGAGCACAGAATTGATGGACGCAGTAGCTGATTACTTAGAAATGTCGCCCATTGCCGTCTATGAAGTCGCCACATTTTACTCCATGTACGAACTCAAGCCCGTAGGGGAACATAAAATCTGTGTCTGCACCAATGTTTCCTGTATGTTACGAGGCTCTGAAGACATCGTTACCCACCTTGAAAAAAAATTAGGGATTCAATTTGGAGAAACCACATCTGATAAAAAATTCACCCTCAAAGAAGTAGAATGTTTAGGCGCGTGTGGTGGTGCACCGATGATGCAAATTGGGCAGGAATATCACGAAAACCTGACACCTGAAAAGGTAGATGAGATTTTGGTGAATGTTTAATGATTAATGGTGAATGGTGAATTATGAATCATTCACCATTAATCATTCACCATTAATAATTCTATAAGCATTCTCAATAGCCATCAACGCTTTTGGATATGTCGCCATCGCCTCAATAACATGATCATCACTGGCAGCAGAGTACATTCTATTAAGTAAACGCTCACCCTGGGCAACGGCAACCAAGACTTCTACCCCTTGATATTGCCCTAACATCAAGACAACTTCTTGTCGTGCTGCGACAAAGGGCAAAATATATTTATCAAGCAAAAAATTTACCCGCCTAGCCATATTCACCCCGTCAAGACTATCAATATCCTCTCCAAAACGCTGCATTTCCACTAATAGTTCTTCCAATAACTTGATAACCATAGAAAAAGTATGGTGAGCAACTTGACTTCTTTTCTTTTTTTCTAAACAAGGATAATGTAAAAGCAATAAACCAACCAATGATAATGCCACAGCACTCATATAGAGGGGAAGCATATCCGACACAGTACCTATTGCTGGCAACTTAGCAGCACTAATTAAGGCAACAACGATACCTATTATAAATAACAATGCGCCTATTACACGCCTATTCATCCTGTTCTACCTGTTGATTGCATAATCTCATAGAGCGCACCGCCTATACCCATCAGTGCCTCACCAATAATCAAACCCGCCGCGAGTGGTATTAGCTTATTTTCTGCAAAGGCTTCTCCCTGATGTTTAGTGATAGACATCTGTGTCAGACAACCCAAACCATAACATAACGTGACAGAAAAAGGTAAATACATCGCTAAACCCACCAAAACACCTAAACTGCCTATTGGTGCTGCACCGAGCAAGATGCCGACAATGCCCCCCAAAACATATTTATTTGTCGGCACCGTGTCATTTTGGATAGACTCAATAATGCTCATCAATGCGCTCGCTTGCGGTGCAGGCAGCGATGTACCATATCCAAAACCATTCTCACCCCCTGCGCCACTGCTCCAAAGTACATAAATCACAAAAAAGGCAATAAGAACACCAAGCCATGATGTGCAAAATTGAACAAATTGCTGCAAAAGTGGGCGATTACCCAGCATAAATCCCGTTTTAAAATCTTGCATCATATCAGCACTCTGAGCAATAGCAACTGCGGCGGCGAGAGTAACAATCAGGGCAGCAGCGACATTGCCATTAACGACAATCATCATCATCGTGATCGTAATCAATGCGATACCCGACACAGGCGATATATCAGTCAGCCCTGTACACTGTGCAACAATCAATCCCGCTAATCCTAACCAAAGAGTAGCAAGTAAAGCAACAAAAGTCGCTTGAGTGATAGAAACACCAGGCGTACTCCATGCCGCTATAAAAAAGAAGATAATCGCAGCACCGCCACCCGCTAACAGTAGCCAAAAGGGCATCTCATCTCTGCCATTCTTATGACTAGACGTGCGTGATGCCATTGCAAGAGAATAAATAGCACTTTTAAGCGCGGGAAAATTAACCAATACCTCCATCAACGCCGCACCAATGAGAATACCGATCCCTAAAGGGCGCAACATCTCAATATAAATAAAATCCACCAACGCCTGATTACTTAACTCGACAGGTACCCAGCCAGCCGTTACAGTAACGGGAGAAATCACCCACCAAGCTAAAATCCCCCCAAAAAAGAAGGGCAAACCAGCACGCCCAGAAAGTAAGCCGACTGCGAAATTTAAGAGCGACAAAGAAAGTGCAGGGGCAAAATAAGCAGGCAATAAACCAAAACTCAAGTTAAGCTCCTCATTCTCCAAAACCCCTGGACTTTCAAGCCAACCTGAAATCATAAGCCATTTCCAAATCGCACTGATTAAAAAGCCAATAATAAGTAATTTGCCTTTATTACCCCCCGTCGCGCCTGAACGTATAATCGTCGCCACCGCAACACCTGTTGGAAAACGAAGACGTTCTATCTCAATCAATTGCTTGCGTAATGGAATAATCACGACGACTCCAAGAATCGCACCGCCAATGCCAGCAAGTAGCAAAGGCCAAATTGACAACACTGAATTGCCATGAATACCAAGCAAAAACAGAGCAGGCAAAACAAATATCACGCCCGTACCCGCCGAGTTAATGCCCGAAGCAATCGTTTGGTTAATACTATTCTCAACAATCGTACCTTTGCGTAGTATTCCATGCAAAAAGACATAACCAAAAATCGCGGCAATCGCAGAACCACCCAGTGAAAACCCAAGTTTAAGAGCGATGTAAGCAAAAGCGAGGTTGAGGATAATTCCTTGAATCAAACCTAATAGCACTGCGGCTACTGTTAATTCACGATAAACGTCTGTGTTCTGAAAACGATTCACTGCCATATTAAATGCTCAATTATAAGTGTTGTTCAAATCGCTATTTCCTAAGTACTGAAGCATCAGTGATGTAGTGATGTAGTGATGTAGTGATGTAGGGTGGGCAAAGTCCTTTTCTTGCCCACCTTCCTCATTAAAAAAGTGGTGCCGTTGCACCAAAGTTGCCCACCCTACATGACTGTTTGTATAAAAAATTCTGTCCAAGCCGTTTGTAACCCGCGGGGTTTTTCTTTGAGCAGTTCTTGTTTTTTTTGCACCCATTCTTGATAGGGTTTTTGGCTTTTTTTGAGTTTCT
>JAGLHR010000106.1 GCA_023143415.1 Thiomargarita sp.
GTATTCAGACCTTTTTCTTTTCTAGTGATTGTCTTTCCTAAGTTTTGTCTAACGCGAGATTAGTACGCTCTACTATAAACTGACATATTCATTCAATGACACAGCGATATTTGGAAATTCTCTTAAAATTTTCTTGTCAACTGTTACCAATCGAACCCCTAAATCCTGCGCTAGTGCTACAAACTCACAATCATAAGCCGAACAAGTGCTTTTTGAAACTAACTCTAAAACTTGAAATGATACAACTTCGTATTCTTTTCCATCCATCAAGATAATAGCTTCTTCCATGACTTGTTGTGCTTCTTTTACAGATAAAATTTCTTTCCGAATGTATAAAGCCAATACATTTCTGAGTTCACTTCTCCATAATAATGGAGCAACCCATTCTGAATCTTTCTCTAATAAACGCTCTGCTTGTTCTGATCGTTCATTGCTCAAATACAAATAAACAATCACGTTTGTGTCTACAACAATCATGGTCGCCCCTCTAATTTTGCTTTTGTGATTTCATCTTCTGTAAGCAAATAGTTTCTTGTTTTTCTACGGATTTCTCTTGCTCGTGCTAATAGCACTGTAACTTCTACTCGATGGCTGCTCACCGCTTTTTCAATGCAAATAATTATTTCACTGTTAATACTTCGTCGATTCATTGTCGCAGATTGTTTCAGTAAACTATAAATGTCTGTTGGTATGTTTTTTACCGTAAATGTAGGCATTGGGTTGTTCCTTTTTGGTTTCTTTATGAAACCATTATGAATGCTTATTCACGGAATGTCAAGTTATTAGAACTTTCGCTTAAAATATAATAGTTGTCTAAAATTTGTCTAACGAGCGGGTAGATTTGTTTCTAATTCAACGCCATTGGATTCTAGTAGCAATTTTGCACGTCTGTATACTTTCCCGCGCTCGGCAACACAATCAAAGCGCAATTTTTTTGTGATGTAATCATATAAGTCACGGTGTGCCCCATATTCATGAAGAATGTCATCATTATATGAAGCTGGCGTACAAGCATGAAAAAACTGAGTTAATTGTATGCGCTCATCTTTTAGCAATTCTTCTTGTTGGTAATTCTGACGTAAAACATCCCAGACAAAACGATGTATTGTATTTTCATCCTCAGTCTCAGGCAATGAAAGTTCTGAAAACGCTTTTTGTATGGAGATATATTCAGCATAAGTTAAATCTCTCATTCTTCCCATCCATTCGCTAAAATTTCTTCTGCCATATCATAAACAGCCATAGCGTCGCCTTCGGGGCGAAACCCCATTTTAACAAGCATACTATAGAGAATATAATGGTCACCGCTTGAATACAACTCATTTTGAGCAGGCGGTTGAATTTTTTGATAAAAAACGTTCAATTGTTCCCATTGTGATTTTAGTATTTTGTACTCACTCATCTTATATTATTCCTTTGCGAGCAATAAAGTACCTAATGAAGGTGTAAGCTGATCGCCGATTTACTAAACGCAACCCAATTTTACTCGAACAAATTGATCAAAAAACGTGCCACATCCCCAGAGCCGAAGACGGGCAGCTTCACGCGAGATTAGTTGGAAAAAGTACAATATATAACTAAACACTACATTTACTTTTGTATCAAATTATAGATGTACAGTTAATTATCTTTTTGAGCTTGGAGAGTTAACATCTTTGTTCTAGAAATTCCAAATTTATTTTCAATTCTTTGTTTTTCTTTAAAGCCCACTTTATGCATTGAGCAATAGTTAACAACTTGGTATTTCATCATCTTTTTTGCCACATCAGAAAAATCACCCCCGTCAAGTTTTTTTGCGATACTATCCACTTGGAGGTTTTTGGCGTACCACATAAGTATCCCGTGTTTAATTAGGTGCGAAGCAGGGGTGTCTATTTCGTCGCAGACTTTTTCGGTAATTTGAATTAACTGATTCGACCCTATTGAACTTATAATTTTGTTTATTAGTCCATATGTTATAAAAAAATTTGTGTTCCAAAAAATAGTTTTTGAAATTTCTTCTAGTTCATCTTTTGAAAACCTTCTTTCCTTTTTTCCTTTCTTTCTTCTCTCTTCACTCTTTTTTGCAACAGCAAACTCTAGTCTTTCAGAGATAAACCTTACAATTTCTTGCTGTTCGTCTTCATTTTGAATGTAGGCAAAGAAAGAAGCTAAAACACGTAAGTGAACATTCATTGCTTCGGCAAATATTCTTTCAAGTTTTTCTCTGCCTAAGGATCCAGCTCGATTTTTTATCACTTGTCCCATGACTTCGACTGTCCGTATACTTCGCCGTACCCCAACTTCTATCTCATTGTCATTCTCTTGATCTTTTTCCGTTTTTTCAATTTGGTTATTGTTTTCAATATTATTCTGTACTGATAACCGGTTGTTTCTTTCTGTTTCAGGTGGGGCGGACGGCAAAGCTGCATTCGCAATAACATCTGCTTGGATATCAAAAAATGACATTTCGTTTTTACTTAATGTTGCCGGCTCATGTTGTTCAAATAACACCAATGAATTAGAAATAATTTCATCTAACAGGTAATCGCTCTTGGTGTGGTGAGAAATAAAAATCGCTATGTAGGCGTTTTCGTCTGTATGTAGGTTCGCTATTATTTTATTTATTGTTTCTTTTTGCTCTGTAATATTTTCTGCGAGGTATTTTGCGACAAAGAAATAGTAGAGGTATTTATAACCAAAGCTATAGTTGCCAAAACTATCAAAAGCTACCAGTCGAGTTGCCATTAATCTTTCTAATAAGGTTTCTTGCTTAACTGGAAGATTATAGTGACCCAGATATTTTTCTATAAAATGATTGAATTCATTTTTTGAAATCTCATTCTTTTGTATAGAATAAAAGAAAAATGCAAATTCTGTAAGGAAATTAATGTATGTGTCAATTTTATTGTTTTTTACACCTTGTTTTCTTAAATACATATAGATAAGAGCTTGATAACAATAACCCTGAGATGTAATTTCTTGGTCAAGAGGTCTTGCGAAAACTTCATAAGTGCTAATAATGGACAATATAAAGAAGGGGTATGCAGGCATTATGCCGTTTCCAAATATCTTCCCCAATGTCCTATCTACCAACTCTGTTTTTTCGTCAATTTTTTGGTATATTGTATTTTTATTATTAAAACCATTTTTTTTATCTGTTAAGTGTGTCCATTTTTCAATCAACTGATTCCTGAGTGATGGGTTAAACTCCTCTATTCTGAAGTGAGTAAAAGAATTAATAAGGTTCTCGTCTTTAAAATTGAGACTAAAAATATCATCAACGACAATGATTTGATGATGATATGTGGATAAATTCTGGATGTGTTTCACCTTGTTTTTCGCAAAGTGAAAATCGTCTATAATAGGAACTATTCTCTGCCTGTCGATTTCCCCTATTGAAATCGTTTCATATTGTTCTTTATATGCGTTTAATATTTTATTTTCTATCTTCCCTTGATATTGATTGCTCTTATCAAAAATATAAATGGGAATAAAATTTTTCTTATGTAGCTCGGTGAAAATCTTTTTACATAGAGTCGTTTTCCCGGATTGATTTTCTCCGGCTATAAGTATCCTGGAGTAATCATAAAAATCTTCTATTATTGACTCAGAATTAACCTTTTTTTCGTATTCTCTTAAATCATCATATTTTGCTAATTCAGGATAGATAAAGATATCTTCTAAAAGAACTTCACCTTTTTGAGAATGGGCTTTTGCCAGTAACTCTGTGTTTTGTAAAAAAGCTGAAAACTGTTTTGTAATTGACAGTTGTTTTATTTTAATCTCTTTATTAATTACCTCTTTTAGTCCATTATATACATCGTTCCAAGCTTTGTTGGAATCTGTAAAATTTGAAATAGGACTGCCGTCATTAGGCAATGCCAATAATGAAGAAATATCGCTATCATCCAACCAGCCACATGCAACTAAAATAATTGGAACAACTGCAATTCCTTTCTTTTTCTTTAATTCTAAAGCCTTTCTTTTTTCTTCTATGCAAGCTGGTGATGAGAGAAAACTTGCAGAGATAAACAAACAAATGATATCTGCATTTTCCAAATTATTGTCTATATCATCTTGAAAGTCTTGACCTGGTATTATTTTTCGATCATACCAATCC
>JAGLHR010000107.1 GCA_023143415.1 Thiomargarita sp.
CCTCGAATCCTGTGTGTTCGCCCTTAACTTAATGGCATTGACGCGCCAGCGTGGAAACCAGAAAAAAATTTTCACCCTTTATTTTGAATCAGAATTTTCAGAATTTGAGAATTTTCAGAATGTCAGATTAAAAATGATTTTATGGCTTTTAATAATGAATAAAATATAATTAAATCAATGATTTAATAGTAATATTCTGTTTCTTCTGAAAATTCTCAAATTCTGAAAATTCTGATTCAAATTTTTGTTTAATATGGTTTAATAGTATCCTGTTTTTTTTGTTTAATTCTGAAAATTCTGATTCAAACATTGGAGTGGGAACCAGAAAAGGGCAACAACAAGGGAGATTGCCCCTTGTGGTTGCCCTCAGAGTTGACTCTCTTAACAACCTGATGGTTTAATACCACCAGCAACCATAGCTACTTGTTTAGGACCAATCGGAAAAAGCGCGTAAAAACCTTTGCTGTCAACACCAAAACGTTTTTTTGCTTCTTTTTGAGCAATCCTTGAAGAAGGCGTTATCCCTCTTTCTTCAATAAATTCACGAAACAAGTTGATGAGGTTCCAATGAATTTCAGTTAACTCAACATCAAGATCAGCCATACGCCATTCTGCGTACTCTTTGGACCACTTAGATGGATCAACCATATATCCATCTTCACTTTTCAATTCCGCATAATCCATATAATAACCTCTGTATTTGTTATAACGATAAAAAAGAGTCTGTCAATAGGACTAGCGAGCGGTCAGGTTCAGCTCACCTCTTTTTATTGTCCACCACAATTTGTGAATAAATCATTACATAAAATTTACCCATAATCAATATTGTAACATGGCTTAGGCACAGGAAATAACCGACGCAAAAAGAAATCAAGCTTCTGGCAGAAACGGTGACTCCAAAAAATCTCTAAAAATCTCCAAAGCTGAAGCGTTGGACTCCAAAAAATCTCTAAAAATCTCCAAAGCTGAAGCGTTGAACTCCAAAAAACAGGTTAAGTTTTAATGTGAATTGTGAATTATGAATTGTGAATTATGAATTGTGAATTTTATTTAAATCACTTAATCAATGAGCGTAGGTGCATTCTACACACCATCAATCTGATAACCCCCAATTTGAAAACTTTAATGCGTGAGATACAGCTACGTTTGCTAAAATGTTGACTACTTAGAAATGTGCATGAAATAACTTCCAAAATGTTGAACCAAACCTGACAGGTTTTAAAAACCTGTCAGGTTTAATTGTCGATTTGATTTCATGCACGTTCTTTATTACTTAATTATGGAGAACTGGATGTTTTTTTACAAATATTTACAATTCGCTGCATTACTCATTTTGTTATGGGGAAATGCACTCATGGCTGGTGAAGTTCAGGAATTTACGTTGGATAATGGCCTTCACTTAATTGTTAAAGAGGATCACCGTGCTCCCGTTGTGGTCAGCCAAGTATGGTACAAAGTGGGAAGCAGCTATGAGTACCCAGGCAAAACGGGTTTGTCACACATGTTAGAACATGAGATGTTTAAAGGGACTAAGAAATATCCCCCTGGTGAATTTTCCCGCATTATGGCGATTAATGGTGCCACTGAAAATGCGTTTACAGGTAAAGATTATACTGCCTATTTTCAGACTGTGGAAAAAAGTCGTTTATCCATCAGTTTTGAAATGGAAGCGGATCGGATGCAGAATTTGTTATTGGGCGAAAAAGAATTTGCAAAAGAAAGGGAAGTCGTTTCTGAGGAGCGTCGTATCCGAACGGAAGATAAGCCTATCAGCCGATTATATGAAATTTTTATGGCAACAGCTTTTCAAACCAGCCCTTATCAAAGTCCTATTATTGGCTGGATGAGTGATATTGAAAATTATACGGTGACTGATTTGCAGACATGGTATCAACGCTGGTATGCCCCCAATAATGCTGTCGTCGTCGTGGTTGGCGATGTGAAACCCCAGGCGGTGTTCGCTTTAGCTAAACAATATTTTGGGGTACTCAAACGTCGTCATATTGTCCCTCCAAACTTACGCCCAGAGGTTGAGCAATTTGGTATTAAACGAGTGCTTGTTAAATTGCCTGCTAAAATCCCTTATTTTATTATGGGCTATAAAGTGCCTGTCTTAAATACCCTTGCCGAAAAAAATCACTGGGAGATTTATGCCCTAGATGTTTTATCTTACATATTGGATGGCGGTGACAGTGCCCGTTTATCTAAACATTTAGTGCGTGGTTCAGAAATCGCTGTCACTGCCAGCGCAAGTTATAATCCGTTTAGCCGTTTAACGGAATTGTTCACATTCAGCGGGGTGCCTACCGATACACATACTGTTGTTGAATTGGAAAAGGCTTTGCGAGAACAAATCAAACAGTTACAAACGACACCTGTGGAAAAGGCAGAATTGGAACGGGTAAAAAATCAAATACGGGCTTCTCAAGTGTATGAATTGGATTCCCTGTTTTATCAGGGCATGAAAATCGGCGTTTTGGAGGCGACAGGATTGGATTGGCAGTTGTTTGATCAGTATTTGGATAATATCAAGGCAGTGACGGCGGAGCAAATTCAAGAAGTTGCTCATAAGTATTTGATAAATAAGCATTTAACGGTTAGCGTATTAGAACCACAACCTTTAGAAAATCATCAATCCACGACAGGAGAGACTAATTAATATGAGATTTCAAGCATTTTTCTTAATACCCGACACTTTGAAGCCAAGTTTAATTTCGGGTATTATTAAAGCCTCATTCCTTATACCCGACACTTTGAAGCCAAACCTGACAGGTTTTCAAAACCTGTCAGGTTTAATTTCGGGTATTATTAAAGCCTCATTCCTTAGCATGTTATTTTGTAGCACTGCCTTTGCAATACCAACGATTCAACATTGGCAAACAGACAATGGGGTGCGGGTTTATTTCGTTCCAGCCCCGGATTTACCGATGGTTGATATTGAAGTCGTCTTTGATGCAGGCAGTGTTCGTGATGGTGATAAGTCGGGTATTGCCATGCTCACTAATAACTTACTCAGTGAAGGAGCTGGCGGATATTCGGCAGATAAAATCGCTGAAACTTATGAAAGTTTAGGTGCTGAAATCGGTTTTTCAGTTGATCGCGATATGGCAACAATCAGCTTACGCAGTCTCACAGATGTTCAATTGTTGCAACCCGCCCTAAAAATGTTGGCTTTGTTACTGGTGCAACCTGATTTTGATGAAGCGTCACTTGAACGAATCAGGCAACAAAAGTTGGTTTATTTAAAATATCAACAACAATCACCCAGTGCCATTATACAAAAAGCGTTTTATCGTGACGTTTTTGGTACGCATCCGATGGCAAACTCATCTGACGGTACGCTTAACAGTGTGGCTGCAATAAACCGTGATGATGTCAAGGCATTTCATACTCGCTACTATGTGGCAAAAAATGCCATCGTCGCAATAGTCGGTGCTTTAGATAGAAAAGGGGCAGAAGAACTGACTAAAACGATTGTGGCAGAATTGCCAACGGGTGAGTTGCCTTCGACTTTACCGCCAGTTGCTGCTTTAAGCAAAGCACATAAGAGACATATCGATCATCCCTCAACACAAACGCATATATTAATGGGGCAACCCGGTATGGCACGAGGTGATCCTGATTATTTTAGCCTGTATGTGGGTAATTATATATTGGGCGGCAGTGGTTTAGTCTCAAATTTGGCAGAAGAAGTGCGTGAAAAACGCGGCTTGGCTTATAGTGTCTATAGTCATTTTTTTCCACAGCGAGTTGCTGGACCATTCATGGCGAGTTTAGAAACTCGTAATGAACAAACGGCTCAAGCATTAAAAGTCATGCAAGAGGTATTGCGCGACTTTATTGAAAAAGGTCCTGATCAGAGTAAGTTAAAAAAGGCTAAACAGGGCATCACAGGGGGATTTCCATTACGCATCTCCGAAAATAGCGATATTATTGGCTATTTATCATTGATTGCTTTTTATGGTTTGCCACTAGATTATCTGCACAATTTTAATAAGAAGGTCGAAGCGGTAACATTGGAAATGATTAAAGACGCTTTTAAACGGCGACTTGACTTAGATAAATTTGTGATTGTTACTGTTGGAAAGAAGTAAATTTTAATGGTGAATGGTTAATGGTGAATGGTTTCGAGGTTTCAGTTTTTTTCCAAAAAACTGAAACCTCGAATGGTGAATGATTTCGAGGCTAAAGTTTTTTTAAAGAAAAAACTTTAGCCTCGAAATTAATTTTAATATAAATATCAATCACTTACATTAAATTACTTTGTTTAATTAAGCGTCTGCTATTCAATCGGGAAACGCTATATAGAGTTTTGAGCAGGATTAATTGGAATTTTGGAGTACAACGCTTTAGCTTTGTGGAGGTTTTCGCTTTGGATTTATTGGAATTTTGGAGTACAACGCTTTGGAATTTTGGAGTACAACGCTTTAGCTTTGTGGAGGTTTTCGCTTTGGATTTTTGGAGTTCAACGCTTTAGCTTTGTGAAGTACATTGGAATGTTGGAATCTAACGCTTTAGTTTTGGAATTGTGATATGAAATCGCCAAAGCTGAAGCGTTGGACTCCAAATTAAATCCTGTTCAAAAAAATGACGCAAAAAAAAGCCCTCACCGAATTTCGGTGAGGGCTTTTAATGTTTATTTGCGCTTTGGATGATTTTCTCAATCCATAAGAGGTTTTGGAAGCCTCTTATGAATTGGTCAAATCACTTCAAAGTTCAACCATCAGTTTCTATTTTTGACTATATCTGTCTTTAAAGTCACTGATTTCTTTATTATGCGCCGCTTCTTCTTCAGCACTTATTTTACACTTTGATATCTGTTTTTAAAGTCACTGATTTCTTTCTTACGAGCAGCTTTTTCTTCGTCACTCATTTCACCAATAAACCACTTATGACCAGTACTCTTCTCGCCGGTTTCCTCATTGACTACGAACTCGTCGCTCAGCACTTTATCAAGCATTGCCTTGAGTTCTTCGGCCACTTTCTTTCTATCCGCATCTTTGGAATGAATATTCGCTTCAATCAATTCTTCCAATAATGGAACGTACTCAGTATAGAAGTGTTTACCCACTTCATAAGTACCATGCCAATGTGTCCAGTCAGGACCTTGCATAGAGGCACCGTGACGCGCACGACGACCTTCATGATGCCAAATCTCAAACCAAACGAAATCAATTTCATTGGCAAACTTAACCTGTCTCTTAAACAGTGGCTTGGCAGCATTATATAAAGCTAATCCAGGAATGGCAAACTTGGTATTGTAAAGATGAATCAACCCGTCATATTGTACATAGAATCCGTCAATGAAGGCTTCACTATGACAAGCAGAACAGACATCTTTCATGTTATCACGGCGCTCATCCCATTTGACCTTTGCACCAGGCAGACCCATTTTAGCATCGGAGATTTCTGGACGAACTGAGATTGCTGGACGATTAGTCCAAGAAATACGCAAGCCAACATCGTGAGTCACACTCTGCTCTCTTGTTGCACTCATGTGACAAGTCGCACAAGTTGGAGCGGCATCATAGTCTTCACCAGCAATCCACTTGGGATTATCCAAATTCATCTTATCCACGTTTGCCCGGAAAGCAATACCGTGCTTGGATTCGATATAAATCTCATATTGGGGATGATCAGGACCCATGTGGCATTTACCACAGCTTTCTGGTTGGCGTGCCAGGGCTACTGAGAAGTTGTGACGAGAGTGACAAGCTGTACAGGAACCTCTGGAACCGTCTGGATTCAGACGACCAATACCCGTATTTGGCCAAGTGGCTGGATCCAATCCTGTGACTTCACCTTTCTCATTTTTCAGGACCTTAACTTCTGTCCCGTGACATTGCCAACAGCCATTAACGACTGCAGCGGATTCACCACTGGTTCCGGCAGTTGTAAACGCTGTGTTACCTTCAACAACTTCAGCTAACAGGTTGTCCATGGAACCCAAAATACGTCCACCTTGTGCATGGTGGGATTGGGTGTATTCCTTAACTTCCTTTTCATGGCAGTTGGAACAATCTTTAGGCGAAACAATAATGGAAATAGGCTTGCCTTCACCGACTTTCTTTGGCTCATGGATAAAAGCATCAACATCAGACGCATCTGCGGCATGACACTCATAACAACCGACACTGGCACCATAGTGCTTACTGTCACCCCATTGCTGAACAATACCAGGGTTATGTTTCTTATGACACGCAACACAAGCCTTAGTCTCTTTCGATAACTCTTTTGGCGGTGCGTCAACAGATGCTGTACTGACACCTTGTAACGATAGCAAGGCTGCCCCTGCAATCAATGCCCAAATTTTCCGACTCATAATCTATTATTCTCCTAAAACAAAGATAAAAAAAGTAGCTCTGCTGGGCGACTTAGTCTAACGCTCACCATTTTACTCATCAACAATTGGGGTGTTATTTGACAAAAGACACCTTAGGGTGAATATAGGAATTTCTATTTTATCCTTAAAAAATTATGAACATAGTGCCAAATTCGTATTCCACCCTAAGGTGTGTTTTCTCATATAACACCCCAATTTTAGATAGGCGTTAACCGCACCACTCAACATGAGCATATCAACTCTTACTTTAAAACGCCAAAACCACGCGGCTTTGGTTATGTTTAAGGGGTAAGCTCCCACTTGGGTGATAAACCATCTATCACCTTATGTTCTAAAAATCCAAAATGAGATTTTTTGAACAACATAAGTCATGAATTAGACTTGTTCACTTATAAAGTCAAGTTTAAAATGCGAATTAAGAATCATTTTTTTTGAAAATGAAAATCGTCGGAATACAACGATTTAACTTTGTCAGTCCAAAAAGGAGTACAACACTTTAGCTTTGTCAATTCATTCAAAAAATGCCCAAAGTGTTGGACTCCATTTTTAACCCTTAATTCGCATTTAAAGCCATTCATCACTACTTAATGGTGCAAGTATACTCATCAATTTGATTATAACCTTGACTTAAATCAATTTTATAGCCACTTTTTGAGTTTGAAACTTTATAGTTTCAAGGCGTTAAGAGTTTAAAGACGCATTGGCATAATAACAAACTTACAATCCTCATTGTCTTCCTCTGTAATTAGACATGAACTATTAGAATCTGATAAAGCAAATTGTGCCATTTTCGTAGAAACTACATTAAGCGCGTCAAGTATATAGGTACCATTAAAACCGATTTCCAGTTCCTCGCCCTCGTATTCAACTTCTACGATTTCCTCTGCCTCTTCTTGATAGGCATTTTTTGCACTGATGGTTAAGACGTTAGGTGTCAGCGTCAGTCGTACTCCTTTATATTTTTCATTGGAGAGTATTGAGGCGCGGGTTAGTGAATGTTTCAATAGGGCAGTTTCGCCAATGACTATTTTGTTGGGATTGGCGGGCAGAACCCCTTGCCAATCTGGAAATTGCCCATCAATGAGTTTTGAGGTGATTACTAATGCCTCATTTAACTCAAATCGAATATGGTTTTCATCAAATGTCACTTTGACATTTGAATCATCATCAGTGAGCATTTTTGACAATTCCAGAACTGCCTTGCGTGGAATAATCACACTAGCCTCTTGTTCACTTTCAAATTGGTGCTGTGCGACTGCCATTCTATGTCCATCTGTCGCGACTAATGAAATTTTTCCGTCGCCAATTTCCAACAGCAACCCCGTCAAATAATACCGAACATCATTAACGGCTATACAAAACGCTGTTTTAGAAAGTAAATTTTTAAGTTCCTGTTGAGAAATTTCAAACTCCGTCGGTTCTGTGAGTTGAGGAGTCGATGGAAAATCTTCGGCAAGTAAGGTTTGTAGTTTAAATTTACTTTTACCCGTTTTGAGCATCGCTTGATTTTCTTCTGTCGTCTCTACTTGAATGATTGCACCTTCAGGTAGCGACTTACAAATGTCGAAGAACTTACGTGCTGGAATAGTCGTTTCTCCCTCATTTCCTATATCCACTGCGCCGTCTTCCAGGGGCAAAGAACAAGCAATTTCCACGTCGGCATCTGTGGCTGTCAGATGTAGCTTGTTATCTTTGACATAAGTCAAGGTATTAGCCAAGATGGGCAAAGTTTGCCGTTGTTCAACGACTCCAATAATCATTTTTAAGGGGATGAGTAATTCTTTTCTGGAAATCTCAAAAAACATAATGTGTTAATTGTTAATTGTTAATTGTTAATTGTGATATGGAACATGCACAAAATAATTTCTACAACGTTGCTTCAAA
>JAGLHR010000108.1 GCA_023143415.1 Thiomargarita sp.
CCCTGTTTTTCTGGTTAGGGTTATAAGAAATGGCTTTTTTCTTCTGGTTAGGAGAAATCACAATTCTTGGCGTTTGATCAACTTTATTGGCGTTTTCCACTTTATGACGTGGTTGCTCGATTTTGTAAGTCTGTCCCTTTCTCTGATAGGGGTTGTTATCAACAACCATACAACTTGCTAGTGTCAGCGTAAAAAATATAATGAGGAGTTTTTTGAGTTTCATAATGATTTCCGAGTGGGCAGTTAAGGATATAAAACAACTTTTGAGCCGCTGACTTTACTTATGACATGAATGTTTGCTAGAATAAAAAACTTTATATTCCATGACTGATGTTAAGTCGTTAATGATGCTCTTGAGAAGTTCGTTGAAAGTTTAACATAAAAAGTCATGTAAGGCAAAACAGAGATTTTAACATTTTTATCAGAGAGACTAAACATGTCAGCTTTAATTTGTGGATCATTTGCGTTTGATACCATTATGGTATTTAACGACAAATTCAAAAATCATATTTTGCCTGAGCAGGTACATATTATCAATGTATCATTTCTTGTACCTGATTTGCGCCGCGAGTTTGGCGGATGTGCTGGAAATATTGCTTATAATCTCAATATGCTAGGCGGAGACGCGCTGCCTATGGGAACAGTGGGTACGGATTTCGCGTCTTATGCTGAATGGATGGATACCTGTGACATACCTCGTACTCATGTGACGACAATTGATCACAGTTATAGTGCCCAAGCCTTTATCACCACTGATACGGATGATAATCAAATCACAGCGTTTCATCCAGGTGCGATGAATTATTCCCATCAAAACAAGGTTTCTCAAGCGAAGGAGGTGACTATCGGCATAGTTTCTCCTGATGGGCGGCAAGGTATGATTGAACATGCGAGCCAATTTGTTGCCGCTGAAATTCCTTTCATTTTTGATCCAGGGCAAGGATTGCCGATGTTTGATGGTAATGAACTATTGCAATTTATTGAACAAGCCTCCTGGGTTATCGTCAACGATTATGAATGGCAATTAATGCAAGAACGCACTGCTCTAACCGCACAGGAAATCGTTAAGCGAGTACGCGCCTTGATTGTCACCAAAGGCGCAGAAGGTTCTATGATTTATACGGATAAGACGCTTTATAGCATTCCCAGTGCGAAAGTAAAAGCGGCTAATGATCCGACAGGTTGTGGAGACGCTTTTCGTGGTGGGCTTTTGTATGGTTTGATGAAGGATATTGATTGGGAAACAACGGGGCGCATTGCCTCACTGATGGGTGCCATTAAAATTGAACATCATGGCACTCAAAATCATCGTGTTACCATTGAGGAATTTAAACAGCGTTTTAAAGAAAACTTTGGCTATACGTTGTTGATGTAAATGGTGAATTAGGTTTCTTCTCAAAAAGCGTGGGTAAACGTGTAGCAAACCTGACAGGTTTTGGAAACCTGTCAGGTTTTTTCCACAGAATTTAAAGAAGATACAAAAATTGTGAAAAACATAGATTGTGAGAAACCAAGTGTTTTGAAGAAAATCCGTTTATTTCGTCAATTCGCTGTACTCTTATTTCTGACAATTTGGGCAAACACCATAAATATATAAACAATGATCAGTGATGTTAAAACGATGCTGCTGTGCAATAGCCCGTTGCCGTTTTTCAATGGCATCATCAAAAAATTCTATTATCTTTCCACATTTAACACATAATAAATGATCATGATGATGCCCTTCATCAAGTTCAAATACTGATAAGCCATTTTCAAAATGGTGACGAATGAGAATACCTGCCGTTTCAAATTGCGTCAATACGCGATAAACGGTTGCCAAACTGACATCTTCTCCAGTATCTAATAAAGTTTTATAGATATCTTCGGCACTCATGTGGCGTTGTTGACTATTTTCTAGCAACTGGAGTATTCGTAATCTGGGCAAGGTTGCTTTTAAACCGAATTTTTTAAGATTTTGACTTTCCATTATGCAAAAGTTTCTTATGACGTTTTTTTGTTGTGCCTATTTATTGTCAGGCTGTGCCATTCATAAAATAGACATTCAACAAGGAAATTTGGTAACTCAAAAGATGTTAGAAAAACTGACATTGGGTATGCCAGCCAAAAAAGTGCGCTTTATTATGGGTACACCACCATTGGTAGATGTTTTTCATCAAGAGCGTTGGGATTACCTGTATAGCCTTCAACAGGGGGGAAAAGGACGGAAACAACGCCTGATTTCACTATTTTTTGATAAAAATCAACGACTTAACAAAATAAGCGGCGACATCAAAATTGGTAAACGTCGTCAACAAAAACAAGCACCACTCCCAGAAGGATTTAATCAAAAACCCATTTTATAATTAATGATGCGAATTAAGAGTTGAATTTTTTGTATCTTATTAAAATTTGGTGGT
>JAGLHR010000109.1 GCA_023143415.1 Thiomargarita sp.
AAATCATTTAAATCAAATGCTTAAAAAGTTGTGACTAACGATGAGAGCTGGAGCTTGGGAATGAGGGGTAAATTTGTACTTTGTTCTGTACAGATAAATGACGCAAAAAAAAACCAGTTTTTTCAGAAAACTGGGTTTCTCGTCATAGAACTGACAAATTATAAACACTGATTCGTGTGCGACACCTCACGATCAATCGCAAATTCGACCCGCCGATTCATTTGGTCAATCATATCTTGAGTGTAGCGACTGGGATCATAGGGTTCTAAAGGCTGCCGTTTTCCTTTGCCCATCGTAATAATATCAGTCTCAATGCAGCCCTGTTCAATCAGGTAGTCCTTCAATGCCAAAGCACGTCCCCTTGATAAAATACAATTGGTGGCATCACTCCCGATACGGTCAGTATAACCAATTAACGTAATACGAGTAGAGTTTTGATTCTGAAAAAAGGCGAGCAACTTGTTAGCAGAATCCTTACCTGCTTCAGTTAGTGCCGTTTTTCCAAAGACAAATTGCACGGGTATCGGACGTTCCCTGATTTCAACACCACGAATATTGTCACGCATTGCACCACTGGATTCTCCACTTCTCCCATTAATTGCGATTAATTCACCAGCCAACAATTGAGTTTCCGTCGCCAAACTATGCACCATTTTAATTTCGGCGGGCGAGGGTTTTGTTGGCGTTGCAGTTGGATTGTCCATCAAATCCAAAGCGTGATTATAAAACTCAGCGGCTGTTTTCCACTGTTTGCCCTTAGCAGCAATATCGCCCCGTAATGCTTGAGTTGACCATAAATTGACAGGCGTGTATTGATATTCTAGCCATTTTTCGGCTTGTTTCACCTCTCCCCGTTTCACCAAAACACTGGCTTTTTGGGTAGCGATTTCAGACAGTTCACGTTCAAGCGTCTTCAAATAAGCCTGTGAACAATCGGACTGGCTTTTGAGCGTCTTCAATAACTGACTGAGTTTATCCAAGTTTTTAGACTGTTTTGCCCTATTAACCTGCGTGGCATAGTTGTTACAAGCCATCGAAAATGAGGCAGTAGATTGGGTAGTCATGGTACTCCCAGACGGTTTTACTGAAGTATTGCAACCGCTAACAAAAAACGCCGCGACAAAACAAGTGATGATTGGTTTCATATTAAGCCCTATTTAAAGATTAATTGTATCTTATTAAAATTTGGTGGT
>JAGLHR010000011.1 GCA_023143415.1 Thiomargarita sp.
CATTTTCCTGTACAAAGGTTAGAATACAATCTAAATTATTGATTCGCAACAATAATTTCGTAATTGCTCAGCGGTAAGTAAAAAAACGCCGTTGCCCCCCTGTTGAAAATCTAACCATAAAAATGGCACAATCGGATACTCTTCAATTAGGCTCATTTGACTGACTCCCACCTCAGCAATAAGTATGCCTTTATCAGTTAAATGCTCGGCGGCTTGGCGTAGAATTTTTCTCACAAAAAATAAACCATCTGTACCCGCTTCAAGCCCGATTTTTGGCTCATGGCGATATTCAGCAGGCATATTTCGCAATTCTTGAGCATCAACATAAGGCGGATTGCACAGAATTAAGTCATATTTTTTTCCTGCCAACGCTGAAAAGAGATCAGAATGAAAAGCATGTACACGCTGCTCAAGCCCATAATGCTTAATATTTTTTTGTGCCACCTCAAGCGCATCATTTGACAAATCAACTGCATCAATCCTCGCATGAGGAAAGGCTAACATGGCACAAGCGATAGCAATACAACCGCTGCCTGTACATAAATCAAGCATACGCCCTACCTGTTTGACTTTAATAAAAGGTTCAAACTGTTGCCCTATCAACTCCGCAATCGGAGAGCGAGGGATTAAAACGCGCTGATCAACATAAAATCGTATATCAGCAAACCAAGCTTCATGGATGAGATACGCAGCAGGAATTCGTTCTTGTATCCGCCGATCAAAAAGTTTCAATATCTCTTGTTTTTCTGACTTCACCACTCGGCTGTGCCACAAAATATCTGGAATTTCCGAGGGTAAATGTAAAACATGCGATACAAGTACAATCGCTTCATCTATCGTATTATCTGTGCCATGCCCAAAAAACAATTCTGCTTTTTCAAATTGGCTTGCTCCCCAGCGTATAAAATCACCTAGGGTATGCAATTCGTCAATGATGGGTTCCATAGTTTTTTAAAAAATGCTCATTTATGTTACAATTTTATGTTACAAATAGCGAAAGCCTATTTTAATAAAGAATATATCATAAAATGCAATAACCACAAGTATATTAAGAATAAAAGATTTATCAATAATGAATTATCTATTTAAAAGCGTTAAAGTGCTGCTGGTATTATTAAGTGTATTGGCACTACATACATTAGTGTTAGGGCAAGTATTACAACATAGCCCTAAAAAAATTATAGTACAATCTCCACCAAAACCGCTAATGGTTAGTCTTATCACTCCAAAACCGATTGTACTTAAAAAGCCAGTACCTATAAAACTTGCGCCACCAGTTCAAAAACTCAAAAAACTGCTGAAAAAAAAAGTCGTTAAATTAAAAACACGAAAAAAGGTTAGCAGAGTTAAACGAAAAAAAGTCGATAAAGTTAAACAAAAAAAGGTTAATAAAAGAAAACGGGAAAAAGCTGAGCGTCAAACAAGGC
>JAGLHR010000110.1 GCA_023143415.1 Thiomargarita sp.
TCGAGGTTTCCGTTTTTCTTCAAAAAACGGAAACCTTGAAACGATTTTATTTGATGCACATTCTTATGCTTAATATTATGAGGTAAAAATGTTGGGTGGGTAGAGCGAACGCTCCCACCACCGTTGAAAAATGGTGGGTTTCCACTTCGTTTCTACCCACCCTACATCTCTTGAGGAAACTTTGTTTCTAAAAAACCTATTTACATTCCACAATGATTTTGATGTATTGTCAAATAGGAAATATTATATAATATTTAGGTTTAAATAATGTTATTTACAAGAGTATTGGACGTATCTTTTTCCGTTTCTCGAAAACGCTTTGGTTGTTAAAATATATTTGGAACAAAATATCCATGATAAGTACGCATCTGTCCAGCAAAGGACAAATCATGATTCCAAGGCAAATTTGTCAACATCAGCATTGGGAATCAGAGCAAGAATTAGTCATAATAGAAGTTAAAAATGGCATTTTTTTAAAGCCAAAATCACCTTTTAAAGCAACACGTTTAGAAGAGGTAGCGAAATGTTTGCCGTATAAAGGCAAAGCGAAAACGTTAGCTGATATGGATGCAGCTATAGCACTCGGTGTTTTGGAGAATAACAATGATTGCTCCTGACACTGTTGCGGCTGATACTAATATTGTAGTACGTTTTCTTACTGGAGACGATCCTGAGCAGTATCAAAAAGCACATAAATTGTTTGAACAAAAAATGGTATTTTTACCAGATACGGTACTTTTAGAAACAGCTTGGGTACTGCGACATGGTTATGATTTTGACCAAAAAGCAATTGTGAATGCTTTTCGCCAATTACTAGGATTACCCAATATTCAAGTCAATGATTTTCAATTGTTTAATAATGCGTTGGATTGGATTGAGGATGGACTAGATTTTGCGGATGCACTGCACCTTGCTTGCAGTCAGGAAACAAGTGCTTTATATACATTTGATCAACGTTTTTCTAAGCGTAGTAATGATAAGGGTGGTTGTACAGTCAAAATATTAGATTAATTGTAACTACTCAGGGCAAGCACAAGGGATTGATTGCCCCTACGACATAAGAATCTTTTCGTCACTCGACAGAAGAATATTGTAGGGGCAATCCTTTATGGTTGCCCTGAGTAGTTACATTAATTTTACCCTTATTTCTAAAAAAACTAAAACATCGAATCTCCAATTTTCCACTATTTTTTAATAAAGGAACGAAAATTATGAAAAGAACTTTCCAACCCAGTAATATTAAACGCAAACGTCGTCACGGCTTCCGTAGCCGTATGAGTACAAGAAGTGGGCGTGCTATTATCAATGCCCGACGTGCCAAAGGGCGTAAAATTCTTAGTGCTTAATTTTAATGGTGAATTATGAATGGTTTCGAGG
>JAGLHR010000111.1 GCA_023143415.1 Thiomargarita sp.
TTTATGGTTGCCCTGAGTCGTTACATTTTTTCTTAAATCACACATAAAAAATAATGGAATAAATAATTTGAATAGGCAGGCCATTTTTGGCTATGGATCATTTTGCTATTTTTAATGAAATTTCACGCATTAAGGATGCAAAGACGCTTCAAATTATAAGCAATACATACCAATTGCTACCACCTTTGACGGCTTCAAAACCACGCAACATAATGTTATTCAACTATTTATAGGACTCATTAATATGCAAGAATGGTGGATAAGTTTAAGTGGAGTGCCGCAACTCCTTTGGGGATTAGCTGTTTTTTTTACCTTATTGTTTTTGTTACAAATCATAGCTGCTCTCTTTGGAATCAGTCATAGTGACGCAACAGATGTAGATATATCCGATTCGACACACTCTATGTTTTTTACGCCCCGTAATGCCATCGTATTTTTCTTAGGTTTTTCTTGGGGCGGTTTAGCGTGTATTGACGCGAATATTTCTATTTTATGGGCGGTTTTAGTCGGTTTAATCATGGTTGCAATCAACTTCTCATTGCTGCAAGGACTTGCCAGCCTCAATGAAGCAGGCAATCTGAATTTGGAGAACAGTATCGGAAAAGAAGCCATTGTTTCTATTCCAATTCCAGCAAAATTAAGCGGCTGTGGTAAAGTCAACATCTCTTTTCAAAGTCGCTTGGAAGAACTCGAAGCGATTACCGAAGACGAAGCCATTCCAAGAGGACAACCTGTAAAAGTCTTGCGTGTCTCCAATAATAATCAACTCATTGTTAAAAAACAAGTTTCTTGAGAAAAATTCTCATGTTGAACCAGACCTGACAGGTTTTGGAAACCTGTCAGGTCTTTAGTCTGTTTTAACAGACTTTAGCTTTCAGCCTTGCAATTTATTTCAAGGCTGATTCGTTACCTCATCACAAGGATTAAATTATGTCTGTATCTATCTCTGTTTATGCAATTGCGATAATCGCAATTATGGCTCTAATGGTATTTGGCACGCTCATGCTTGCCATTCGCCGTTATAAAACCTGCCCTTCCAATAGGATTTTAGTGAAATACGGTAAAGTGGGCGTTGGTAGATCGGCACTGCCTATTCATGGCGGCGCGACATTTGTGTGGCCACTTATCCAACAGTATTCTTATCTGGACTTAACCCCGCTTACCACCAATGTCCCGCTGAAATCGGCCCTCTCGAAACAAAATATCCGCGTTAATGTCCCTTCCAAGTTTACCTTCGGCATTGGTACCACGGAAGAACTCATGAATAATGCGGCCATTCGCATACTGGGTCTTAGCCCCGACGCGATTGAGGCGATGGCTCAAGAAATCATTTTGGGTCAATTACGGGCGACGATTGCAACGATGGACATTGAACAAATCAATGCAGATCGTGACACGTTTAGCCAAAAAGTGATGGAAAACATTGAAAGCGAACTGAAAAAAATTGGGCTGCGGCTGATTAATGTCAACATTGCTGATATTACCGATGAATCGGGCTATTTAAAAGCCTTGGGTGAAAAAGCGGCTGCCGAGGCGATTAATCGCGCTAAAGTTCAAGTCGCTCAACAAAATCGTGACGGTGAAACCGGTTCTGCAAACGCCAAACAGGAAGAACGTGTCAATGTTGCTGATGCCAATGCGCGTGCCGTTACCGGTGAAAATAAAGCGACGGTGGTTGAAGCCAATTCCAATGCAGATCGTCGGGAAGCGGAAGCAGATGCGGATCGTCGGGGAGATGCTGCTGAAGCGGTTCAAAAGGCTGCCGCCCAAGAAGCCGGTTATAAAGCGGAACAACAAGCTGAAATAGCGCGTGCGGAACGAGAGCGGGCGACTCAACAAGCCGATGTCGTGGTGCCAGCCGAAATTGCCAAAGCCAAACAAATTATTGATGCAGAAGCCCAAAAAGCCCAAATGGTGCTAGATGGACAAGGTAAGGGGGAGGCGATTAAAGCGGAGTTATCTGGACAAGCCGAAGGTATTTACGAACAGATGGCTAAAAAGGCAGACGGTTTCAAGGAGATTGTCGCTGCTGCTGGCGGCGATTCCGATAAAGCGGCGACGTTGATGATTGTTGAACAACTGCCCAAAATTGTTGAAGCGCAATCTCAAGCCATCAGTCATATTCAATTTGATAAAATTGTGGTGATGGATACAGCAAATGGTGATTCTTCAACAACCGCTAATTGGCTTTCCAGTATCACCAAAATTCTGCCACCCCTACATGAATTTGCGAATATGGCTGGCGTTGAATTACCTGAGACGCTTGGAAAAGTCCTTAAACCTGAGCAATTGCAAAAAAATATTGCAGATAAACAAACTGCCTCAACGTCAGTAGAAGATAAAAAGGATTAACATTTTTCCTGACTCACTGATGTTACGCAGGGTGTTTCTA
>JAGLHR010000112.1 GCA_023143415.1 Thiomargarita sp.
TTTTTTTCAAAAAACTCAAACCTCGAAACCATTCACCATTAACCATTAACCATTATTAACCACGCTTTAACCTGCGCTGCTAATATCGCTTTCTCTTGCACAGTAATGCTGGCAGGATCAAAACGGTAGCGTTGATGTAATGTTAGCATTGTTTGCATATTCGCTTCTGATAAAAGTGGGGCTTGAACGCGCTTAAACCAAGTTGTGAGTGTTTCTCCCTTTTGGCGAATATAACCCGCCGCATTTAATTGTTGTATGATCTGATAAAATGCAGAATCCGCTCCCGCTATCTGATATGTTCTTAATGGTTTGATTGGTTGTGAACAAGCAACCTTTTTTCTTGAATAAAGTCTATATACCAATATTAAACTCAGCGGCAAAATCAACCATAAGAGCCAATCATGAGTATTTTCACTTTCACGCCAACGCCATTGAAAAAATTTGTAAGTAAACCAAGCACTTAAATCGTAAAGTCCTCTCCACCAAGCGACCATTTCCTCTTCCAAACTGAACCAAGCCGCAGGTGTTGTGTCAAATATCTGCCAACGTCCATTAATATACGCCAATGCCCAGGCATGAGCATGGCGTTGACGTACCAAATAAGCCTCTTCTAAATAGCTAAACTCTTCTACGGCATAGCCAGAGGCATAGCGCGAAGGAATACCAGCCGTGCGTAATAATAAAACGGTGGCGGTGGCAAAATATTCACAATGCCCTGCCCGACTCTCGCGTAAAAAATGTTCTAGCGGCGTAATATGTGCTGATGTTGTGAGTTTGAGCGAATATTGAAAATCATTAAAAAATGTGGTTAAGGTTTTCAGCACTTCTTGAGGATTTTTTTGAGGCAAATTCAATTGATTTGATAATTCAGTGAGATATTCTTCATAAGGGGGCATACGCAAATCATCTGGGGTAGGGGGACTATCTAATGGCGTATTTTGACCAAAATGTGCGGTATAATCTATCAATCCTGGTCCTTTTTCGACTTTAACGGCACCAAACTCATTGCGGTGCATTATGGAAACGGGAAGATCAGTTACTTGATAAGTGCCATCTGGTAATGCCAACATACCTTTGCCCTTGCGGAGATAGGCTGAGATTTTGATTGTTCCATCAGGTGTTGAAAATAACTCATCACTGACAAAAGGCCAATTCATTTCATTATTAAGAAAAACTTCTGTAAAATTAGTTTTTTTGACCCGCCAAATCGTCTTGAAATAAATATTATAACTGGCTTCACGCAAAAGTAAAGGGTGTGGACTTTTTACCCGTAGAATAATCTTCTCCGACTGTTTCAGTTCTCCAATATCACCAATCGCGGTGTTTTGCCGATAAGGATCTCTATCATTCAAAAGCATTTCTTGAAACCAATCCAAGATAACACCTTCTACTTGGGCGTGCAAACGGTGAAGCCCCAATTGACTCATATAAGCCAAGCTGCCCACTATTCCCAATAAAAATACCCATATCACAGCAGAATAACGAGAGGGGCGCACCGCCCATAACGCATATCCAATCAGTAGAGTTATTCCAAATAAATACCACGCACTCCGAGTGACACTGGCAGAGAGTAAACACATCATCATGTAGGGATAAATAAGATTTATACGCCTGTTCGCTCTATGATGAGGTTTGCCGATTTTTGCTTCATAACGACGTAGTGAGAAAAATAAACTGCTCATTTTGATAGTACCGTGCGTACTATAAACTTGGGCAGTGATCAATAAAAAAAGTAACATGGGTAACCAATTGATTAATGTCATCAACCCATGAATAGATTGTTGGCTCACTATATAAATGCTTGCTATGATCAATGACAATGAGGTGAGATCAGTCACACGATTAAAGTCTTTATCGGATAAAGCCCAACGCCATTTGAGCCAGTGAGGTATTTCTAAAATCAAGCCCATTGGCACGGCAAATAGGAGAAAATGACTTTGCCATCCCCAAAATAATAGAGTAAAGCCAAGTAAAAGACGAGGTGGATTTATCATTTTTTTCGACGGAGCGTGGTATTATTATTGCTTAAATAATATTTTGTTATCAGAGCGTATCTAGTCATGGTGTCATAAGAATTATACTTTACACCGTTCGATGTTTTCGTTTTTGTCATTTCGAGTGAAATGAGAAATCTGTCGTTCGTTCGTAACTACTCAGCCTTGAAATCAATTTCA
>JAGLHR010000113.1 GCA_023143415.1 Thiomargarita sp.
ATCGGCTTTCCCTGGCTCGCAGCGGCTGAAGTAAAAAAAACTTAGGAATGGCCACGAAATAACTTCCCGTTTTACAACATCGGATTGACTGTGTAATTCCAATCGCCCAATACTTTGTCAAATTTAATATTCGCATATTTATAAAAATCACTTGCAACCTTTTTTCCGGTTTTATATACTTTTTTACTAACACGGACAAATACTTTTAATCCGGTTTTTGTCTTTGTCTTTTTTATTAATTCTTTTAACATTGAGACGCTAAGTAAAATGACACCTGACAAAGAACGGGTTATATGCGGGAAGACTCGGTGTTCTATTGGGTTCCATTTTGAAGTATAGGGAGGATAATGAGCCATTCTCAATTCGATATTTAATTCAGTTGACAAATTTTGTAGACTTTCTTTAAATACATGATGTCTGCTGCCATTGCTACCACCGCCATCAGCTAATATTAAAATTGAAGTCGCATTGGGAAATTTACGTTTCCCTATCGTATTCCACCACATCTTAATGGAATCACATACAAAGTCGCTCGTATCACAACTCGTGCCGATATTTACAAATGATTCATTATTTTTTAAATCGTATATCGCATATGGAGTCACTTTTTTCTCGGCTAAATTTGGAAAATCATGATCAAAAACTTCTATTATTTTCGAGGTTTTAGTTTTTTGAATAAAAACTAAAACCTCGAAAAGTGGTTTCAAGATGTCCATCTCTATATAAATTTCCAATGGATTCTTTTTGCATCAATACTGATAATCGGGTTATCACTCTTCTCATATTTCACTCTCAATTTTGCTATCTTCTTGAACTGCTGGTCTCTATTTTGATTTTGTCCAGTTGATGTCTTTTTCAATGCTTTACGCTTGACAGTGTTTTTTTAGTAATTTCTTAACGATATTAACACTGACTTTTATACCTTTTTTACGCCACTTTTCACGTATTTCGCCGCGGGTTAAGTTAGTCCATTTAACCTTTTCATCCATTGGTTCTCCTGCGGTATGTTCTCGTAAAATTTCCAGAAATATTTCATCAATATCTGGAGTATTTGGTATTGTCGGTTTACGTCCTCCACCTGAACGTCTGATGGTTGTTTGCTCCAAACTTTCCTTATTTGCAAGCTCTTTAATTCCTTTGCGGATCGTTTTTTCATCACAATCAAACAATGTCGCAATGTAGACTATTCCGCCATGCTCCCGTTTTTTGGCTTCTATTGCTGCATAGCGTCGTCTATCTTTCTCTGAAAGACTCTCGTAAAGAGAACGCATATCTTTTTCTATTTCATCACTATATTTTATAAACATAAATGTTCTTTATTTCTATTCAAAGTTAATATGATTTTGTATTTTACAACACGAAATGATTTATTTCAAATACAGGGATTTTATTTCGTGACCATTCCTTAACAGAGGAAAAGCTAACTATCGTAATCTGAGTCGTTACAGTGAGATAAGTGAAAAGAGCTATTCTCGTTGGTTTCGACGTGAATTTGATTTTGTCGAGTTTAACCGCTTGGCTATGCAAGAACAGATGCCAAACGAAAACATGAAAGTAGCAGCAATGGACTGTAGTTTTGTTAGCAAAAGTGGAAGACATACTTACGGTATAGATAATTTTTATAATGGAAAACATTCCAAAGCAGAAAAAGGCTTAGAAATATCTACATTAGCTGTTGTGGATGTGACCTATAACACTGCTTACAATTTATCAACAAGACAGACTCCTGTACTTGAAAATCCTGGCGAAACAAGAGTTGATTGGTATCTTGAACATTTTAGGAAAGATTGTCGTTCGCTGCCACTTTCGGTTAATTATTTGGTGACCGATGGATATTACTCAAAGCAAAAGTTCACTCATGGAATTGTTAAGTTAGGTTATCACCAAATAGGTAAGCTTCGTAAAGATGCTAATGTACGTTATCTATATCAAGGAAAACAGAAACCGGGTCCAGGAAGAAACAAACAATATGATGGCAAAGTTGACTTCAATGATGTTAGTCGCTTTCAGCAAATTAAAATTAATGACAAATTAAGTATTTATACAGAGGTGGTAAACAATATTACTCTCAAATGTAATATACGAATTGTATACTTGGTTAAGAAAACCGGTAAGAAAATAGCAACGGCATTATTATTTTCCACTGATATCAACTTATCAGCTTTAAAGATATACTCATACTATAAATCTCGATTTCAAATTGAATTTTTATTTAGAGACGTTTCGAGGCGAAAGTTTTTTTTCAAAAAACTTTCGCCTCGAAAACAATTTCTTGGTCTAAACCATTGTCAGGCTCGTTGTAAAGAAGCCTTGCATTTTCATTTTAATGCTGTTATGACCGCTTTAAATTTGATCAAATTTGAAGACCGATTGCAGGTCAAAGGCGAATCTAGAAAACCCATCTCAATTTCTAGCTGGAAAACCCGTTACTTCAATGAATACTTGATTAAACGAATTTCTCGCTTCTTAGGTTTTAACCTAAGTTCTATCAAATCCAAATTTGACTATGAATCACTACGTAACTATGGGGTTATCAATATGTAAAACTGTCCGAACCATTGATTGTTCATAATCCATTTTCACTCTGCGGCGCAATCATTTCAGCCATATACAAGGAACCAGTGGCGTATTCTTCCAACAAATCTTGGATGTTTTCAATTTCATTCACTCTTTTCATAACAGTTTGTCCATCGTCTTTAAGTTCTACTGCTAAAAGATATTCTGGTTCAAATTGGCTCATCAGTACCGGAGAATGGATGGCAATCACAACTTGCTTATGAAACTCCTTGGTTGCGGTTTCTATCGCTTTAGCGAGTACCGATAATGCCCAAGGGTGTAAAGATAAATCCGGTTCATCCAATAAAATCAGTGTCTTCTTCAGAAAAAAAGGCAGTGAGTTGAATGAGCATTTGTAATTGACCATCAGAAATCCCAGATGCTTGTATTGGTTTGCGTCGATATTTGTCGATAAAACTGCCATAAACACTATTAAGCCCTGTTTTTTCCGTGACAACTGCCTTAAAAGAAGGAAAACTTTGTTTCATAAAGTCTATAATCGTTTCATAACGTGTATCAAGTAATTGCTTATCATGAAGATTACGCAAGATTGACCACAGATTCTCTCACCGTTCTGATAGCCTTGTTTCATAACGACTTTCTGAACCCAAGGTGCGTAATTTATAAAAATTGGCTGACCGTGCCTGATAATAGCGGATACCACGTAAGAGTTTAGCCAAACCGGCGACTTCTTTTATATCAGCGCCGGTCAAATTTAACAAATCGATATACCTACTTAAACTCGGTTTTTCTGGTTCAATAATTTTTCCGTTAGGCTTTAGTTCTTGAAAACCATGAAAGTTGGCTTTATCGCTGCCTACTTTTCGATTAATCAGGACTTGCTGTCGTGTTTTTGAAGATAATTTTTCTCCAACAAAGCTTTCTATTCGCCCAGATGAATACCCAAATAGGATTTCATAGATTGTTGCCGGCGTTTCAATACCAATGGATATAAATGCACCATCGTCTGCACCTTCCCAAAGTAAACCAATGCCATGCCCTCTATCAGAAGAAGCGATATCGACTCCCCGAATGCTACAATCCAGCACAAACAACCGTGCATCCAAAAAAGCAGATTTACCGGCACCGTTAGGACCAAATAATACTGTCAGGCGCTCGGTATTAATTGATACATTTGCTAATGAACGAAATTTTTTGACAGTTAAGCTAGTTAATTGATTTGATAGCATATTATGGTACATTGTCTGGTGGGGAAGCGTTACATCACTCATCCCTTCATTCGCCTTTGATGAGCAACAATACTCTGCCCTATTTCGCTACAGGCTTTTAATTCTAAAAGACGGGCTTCGGCGTGATGGGATAACTGAATTTGTACATCAGGTGCGGGCGTGAAAGCGCCCCCTTTTTCTGGCCATTCAATTAAGCATAAGACATTCCCATCAATATAATCGCGTATGCCCAAATACTCCAATTCTTCGGGATCACCTAAACGATAGAAGTCAAAATGGTAAATCTGATATTCACCAATTTGATAAGGTTCAACTAACGTATAAGTGGGACTTTTTACTATTCCCCGGTGTCCCAGTGCTTGTAAAAACCCTCTAACTAATGTGGTTTTACCAACGCCTAAATCTCCGCATAAATGTAAAATAGCGCGATGATGACAAGCTCGTGCTAAATAACCGCCAAATTTTTCCATCGCGGTGGCTGTAGGAATAAGTTCCATTATGATTTCAATTTTGGATTAGCGTAATAACGTAACCAGGGTAGTAAATCACTTGCTAATAAGCCGCGCTCCTCGCCATAAAGTGCGTGGTCCCCTGCTTTACCATGCAAACAGACACCTAAATGTACCGCTTCACTGGTAGAAAAACCTTGTGCCAGTAAACCAGCAATGACTCCCGTCAGTACATCGCCCATACCACCGCAAGCCATACCCGGATTACCGGCTGTGCAAATTCCCACTTGGTTATTCGTATCAGCCACTAATGTACCGGCTCCTTTGAGAATACACACACCACCAAAGCGTACTTGCAGAGCGCGTACAGCGGCAAATCGATCTGCCTGAATTTCAGCGGTGGACATTTTCAATAAGCGGGCAGCTTCCCCTGGATGCGGAGTCAACACGCTATTGGAAAAACGAAAAGGGGTTTTAGCGAGTAAATTAAGGGCATCGGCATCGACAACGATAGGCTTTTGTAATTCCTCGACTGCCTTTAATAGTCTTTGCGCCCAACTTGATTGACCCAATCCGGGACCAATGGCAATGACATTGGCTTTATCTAAAAGCGGTTCAAGTTCTTCTACCGTTTCCACGCCATGACTCATAATTTCTGGGCGTGTGAGACTCAGAAGCGCGGCATGGTTAGCACGAGTCGCTACACTGACAAGCCCGGCTCCTACCCTAGCAGCCGCTTCTGCTGCCAAACGTGCAGCCCCTATCATTCCGCTATCTCCGCCGATCACCAACAGATGTCCAAATAAGCCTTTATGAGCCGTTCGTGAACGTTTGGGCAATGACGTTTTTAAAACGTGATAATCCAGTCGAGTGGCAGTCGCTTTAACCTTTTTATAAATCTCTAAGGGGACTTGTAAATCATTAAAATAGACTTTACCACAATAATCAGGCCCTTCTCCCGTCAATAAACCCTGTTTTAAACCAATAAAGCTGATAGTCACATCCGCATGAACAGCTACACCTAAAATAGTACCCGTATCAGCATGAAGCCCTGATGGAATATCCAAAGACAATACGGGGCAAGTGCAACAATTAATATCTTCAATCACATCACGCCATTGCCCCGCCACTTCACGATCAAGCCCTGTACCAAAAAGTGCATCCACCACCACATCAACAATGGTCAATTTTTTATCGGTAAACGCTTGTGTCCGAAGCCCTACTTTGGTCATTGCTTGATATGCGATAAGTGCATCACCCTTGAGCTTCGTCGTATCTCCTACTTGCAACACGACGGTATGATAACCCGCTAAATAAGCCAATCGTGCTAATACATAACCATCTCCACCATTATTGCCAATACCACATAAAACGGTGATGCGCTTTGCTTTGGACCAACGGGATTTTAAAATATCAAAGGCAACGTTGCCCGCACGTTCCATTAAACAGATACCCGGTATGCCGATTTCTTCAATGGCAATTCTATCCAATTCACGTACCTGATTCGCACGATATAATGATAAGGGAAGCGTTTTTTTGTCCATTTTTTTTATTCAGAAAAGAAAGCCAGTTTCTTGAAGAAACTGGTGGCCGTTTATAGAGATTTCGTACTCCGCCTTAAAATCAACAATTTCAAGTTTGTTTTTCATTTTAAATCGCCAGCCGCAAAAAATATAATAATCAAGTGATACTGATCACTTTGATTGGTTCACCATCGCGCTTATTATCCGTAATGTCCCCACATTCTGTAAACTTTGATTAATTTCTCATTTTCAAATATTTCGTAAACCAATCGGTGTTGTTTATTGATGCGACGACTGATTAAACCTTGCATGTCACCTTTTAAAAATTCATATTCTGGGGGATATTGAAGTGGATTAAATTTAATGATTTCTATCAATTTTAAGGTTTTGCTTTTTAATCCACTTGAAGCTAATTTTTTCGCATCCTTTTGAGCTTGTGACATAAAAATTAAGGTGTACATTACCACTCCAATTTGTCCAACATGATACCCCTTTCAATCGGCTCATTTCTGGCTTCTTTGATACTTTGTACCATGCCGTCAATTGTTCTTAAATAATCATCATCAGTCATATATTCAGATTGTTCTAAAATTTTAATTTCGTTTTTTGAAAAGTGATTTAATAACCAAAAAAACTTTTCATTTATGCTGTCATCAATTTTTAAAGTGATTGTTTGCATATTTGTTCCTTTTTAGGAAATTGTTGGTTTTTCTTTCAACAGCCAACGCTTTTTATGATAGTGCTTTTAAGGCACTCTTCTTATCTGTTTGTTGCAAAAGTCGTTTATAAACTTCATAAAGACTAATTGCTGGAACAATCAATTTAGAGAGATTCCTAATCGGATCACGAAAAAAGTTCACATTTGGCCCTGATGCAAAGAATTCCAACCAACCGGATGAATCAACAACGTTCAAAATCGATCCTCCTTCCGTTTAATCGTCGTATCAATCCCTTTCAAAAAACCTTCGGCTTCTTGCATTATTTTGTCAAGGCCTTCTTTTACAAAATCTGGTTTATTTCGCCAAGAATCAACTGGAAAGAGTTCGATTCGGTTTTCAACTTGTTCAATTTGAAGTTTTTTGCCTGGTTTCCATTCGAGTTTGCCTATTATTTCACGAGGAATGACCACTTGAGATTCTAAAGAAATCGTTACCGTTTGCATAACGCCTGGGTTAAATTTTGATGTTAAGGCTGTTTAGAACCCCAGTTTTTTCAAAAAACGGGGTTTCGAGGTTTAAGTTTTTCTTCAAAAAACTTAAACCTCGAACTCATTTTAAATTTCCAGCCGCAAAAAATGTTGACGATAGTATTTAAGCTCTTCAATGGATTCGTAAATATCATTCATGGCGAGATGTTTAGACTCTTTTTCAAATTTGGCTAACTGAGGCAACCAACGTTGTGCCAGTTCCTTCAGGGTACTGACATCTATATGGCGATAATGAAAATATCCTTCTAAATCAGGCATATAGTGATATAAAAACCGTCTATCTTGACCAATGGAATTACCACATATCGGAGAAGTACTAGCAGGGACATGTCGTTGAAGAAAATTTAGCGTGAGACGTTCAGCCGTTTTGAGTTCGATATTGCTTTGCTGCACCCGTTCAGTTAGCCCTGATTGGCTGTGGTGAGTCGTACACCATTCATCCATCCCAGCCAGCACTTCATCGCTTTGATGAATGGCTAATATGGGACCTTCTTCAATCACGTTGAGATGAACATCTGTTACAACGGTTGCTATTTCTATAATGGTATTTTTATAGGGATCGAGCCCTGTCATTTCCAGATCGATCCAAATTAGATTGCTTGGATTTTGGGACATTATTGTTTTTTATAAATTTAGAGTTGTGAAGCGTTGCGGGAAAAATGAAATGACAAGGTGGGGTTTTTGGAGTTCAACGCTTTAGCTTTGAGGAGTAACCGAGGTTTAAGAAATTCTGATTCAGAACAAAAAAATCGGATTTCTAAGCTCGAAAAAGTGAGTTGAGTTTTGCAAGAGGTTCTATGAAGAGAGGGATTAAAAAGAAATTGGAAGAGAAATTAAAAAGAAATTGAGGGGTAGCAAGTCAAAAAAAAATGGTGCCGATGGCCAGACTCGAACTGGCACGGCTTACGCCACCGCCCCCTCAAGACGGCGTGTCTACCAAATTCCACCACATCGGCAAGACCCCTATTTGAGGTCTAAAAATTATTGTGTCAAACTATTCTGGTAACGAATTTTATAGTAAAATGTATGGAATGTCAACCATTTTTTTTGTGCTTCAAACCTGACAGGTTTTTAAAACCTGTCAGGTTTAGTTGCTACGGAATTGAAGGCACTTCACTATCCACTGGTATCGTAGGTACATCATCCACAGGTGGCAATTCGCTATTGGTGTCAGCGGGCAACTCAGGTTCAGTCGTTATAGTCGTTGGTGCATCTTCTACCACACTTTGAGGCGTTTTTATCTGTTGTATAGAAAAATAAGCCAATGCGAGGCACGTTATAAAAAATATCGTCGCTAAAATGCCTGTGGTACGAGTTAAAAACGAAGACGATCCTTGACTACCAAATACAGTGCCAGATGCGCCGCTACCAAAGGCGGCACCCGCATCTGCTCCTTTACCATGTTGGATTAATATGAGTCCAATGAGTCCAACACAAAGAAAAACATGAGCAATTGTAAGTATTTCTTGTAACATAATTTGATTTCTTATTGGGCGGCTTGGCAAATGGTTAAAAATTCATTGGCTTTCAATGACGCGCCGCCAATCAAGCCCCCGTCAATATCTGGCATAGAAAATAATTGGGCGGCATTGCTGCCATTGACACTGCCACCATACAGGATTTGCACATTTTCTGCAACCCCTGCATTTTGTTTAGCAATTCTCTGGCGAATAAAGGCATGAACGTCTTGGGCTTGTTGGGGTGTTGCCGTTTTGCCAGTGCCAATTGCCCAGACGGGTTCATAAGCTATCACAGATTGGCTTAAAGAAGCAATACCTTGTAAATTAATTATCGCATCTAATTGTTGTCCAACAACGTTTTCAGTTTCTCCCGCCTCACGTTGTTCAAGTAATTCACCGACACATAAAATGGGTATTAAACCAACAGATTGTGCTTTAGCATATTTTTCTGCGACAAGTTGATCACTTTCACCATATAAATTGCGACACTCCGAATGTCCTATTATAACATATTTACAGTCAAAGTCCAGCAACATAGAGGCCGCGACTTCTCCTGTAAAGGCTCCAGAATCCTTGTGAGAAATATTTTGCGCTCCCCAACCAATCTGCGTTCCTTTTAATAATTCGCTCATTTGTCGCAAATACACAAAGGGGGCGCAGATTCCAACTTGAGCATGTTGTACGCTTTTAATGTTTTCTTTCAGACTATCAAGTAATGATTGGTTTCTTTGAATAGAACCATTCATTTTCCAATTGCCAACAACCAGTGATTGACGCATTGATTAACCTCATTAAAACAGTTATCGCATTTAATTTTTTGTAACTACTCAGAGGGCAACCATAAAGGATTGCCCCTACAACAATATTCGTACTCAGCCTTGAAATAAATTGCAAGGCGCTGAGTAGTTACCAATATTCTTATTCCGACTGACGAAAATATTCTTATGTAGGGGCAATCCCTTGTGGTTGCCCTTATGTAAGGGCAATCCCTTGTGGTTGCCCTGAGTCGTTACCAAAATTTAAGTATTTATTAACTGATGTTACGCAAAGCTATTCTATTCAAACTTAGAAATTCTGATTCAGAACAAAAAATCGGATTTCTTAAACTCGATCATCAAGTTTTCTCGTTTTCGAGGTTTTTTGTTTTTTGAAGCACTCGAAACCAAACAATAACTACAAGGATT
>JAGLHR010000114.1 GCA_023143415.1 Thiomargarita sp.
TCGTTCCTACCCACCCTACATTTTCAGTCTTTTTTAGCAGACTTTAGCTTTCAGCCTTAAAATTGATTTCAATGCTGAGTAGTTACAACATCTATAAATTAAAACCTAAATTCCTTAATCGTGTTGTGAGAATCGTTTTTTCTTTTGAAAGAAAAATTTTAACACAATTCCATTCGCGCCGTATAGGATAATTTTTTCTTAATTGATCAAAATACGCGCTAGGATGGCTGACTTGATTTATTTGACGGAGCGCAGCATCATCGCGGCGCACATCATAGCAAGCCATGACTGCGGTGTGTATGGCAACATTATCATCAATGGTTTGGGAAAACGATAATTGAGTGAGAGGGGAAGGAGGTTTTTGAGCGTGCCAAGTTGGGGAAATTTGAAAATAATCACAGGCTGCACTATAAAGCATTTCTGTTCCCCGCACTTTTCCATCAAAACTGTAGCCAGCAATATGCGGCGTGCCTAAAGCAGTATGTTGTAATAGGGATAAGTTAATGTCTGGTTCATTTTGCCACACATCTAATATAACTGTCATCGCAGGGCGAGTTGTCAACGTTTTTAATAAAGCAATTTCATCTATGACTGCGCCGCGTGATGTATTGATTAAAATCACATCGTCTCGTAATTGGGCAAGAAAATGGGTATCGACTAAATGTTGCGTAGGATAACGCCCTGTTTTTTTCAGGGGAACATGTAGCGTGATAATATCTGCTGATAGTACAGTGTCTAAGTTTACATAGTCTTGCCCACCTGTTTTTTCTTGCAAGGGCGGATCATGAATAACACATTTTACCCCCAGCGCATTCAGTTTATTTAATACGCTCGATCCAACATGCCCACAGCCAATAATGCCTACCGTTTTCTCGCTTAATTGAAATCCTTGACGTTCCGCAATGATCAATAAGGCACTAATGACATATTCGGCGGCGGCGGTGGCATTACTACCAGGTGCGCTGGCAAAACCAATGTCTTGTTGTTGTAAATAGGCTAAATCAATATGATCTAATCCGATTGTTGCACTACCGACAAAGCGTATCGCACTGCCATTCAGTAATTTTTCATCAACTTGAGTGACAGAGCGAACTAATAACATTTGGGCTTTCCCTAAATCGGAACGTTTTAAATGTCGCCCTGCCACAGTGCGGACTTTTCCTAAGTTTGAAAAAGCCTCTTTAATATAAGGGATATTTTCATCTGCAACTATTTGCATAAATTAATTAAGCGCATCAAGTGCCAGCAATTTTTGTGTGATAATATGCGACAGTTTGTACATTTCAGTCATCGCTGTTTTAGCCGTTTGTTCGTCACCCGCTTGTTTCTTTTCCAGTGCTTGTTTGCTTGCCAGATGAAACTGTTCATGTGGTTCAAATAGGCTATCAAAAATGTTTTTTGCAGTGCTACTTTGTTGTAAGCTGGCTATTTCGTTAGCACCATCGCCATAAAGCCATTGCCCTAGTTGACATTCAGAATGATGAATGGCTTGAAAATTTCCTTTTCCTTCAAGGGTTGCCTCAATGTTTTTCAAATATTGAACGTGCTCATTGAGACGCATTAGAAAAAAGGCTTTTGTTGACATATAATCTTTCCGTTTTTTAATTCTCAGTTAAGCCTGGATCCAAGGCGTATAATAATGCTTGCAAGAGCATTGACACATCTTTTTTAGAACGTGCATCAACATCAAAGATTGGTGGATTAATATTAAATGCTTGTAATGCTTGATGGTAGTCAGCAATCGTGGGAGTAGAACTGATATCCATGCGAGTGATGCCAATGGCGACTTTGGTTTCTTCAATAAAACTTGCAAAGGTTTTTAGAAAGAAGCGCATATCTTCTAAAGGATCAGTTCGAGCATTATCTATCAGCAAAATGAGTCCAAGTCCTCCTTCTGTGAGAATATCCCACATGAAATCAAAGCGTTCTTGCCCCGGTGTGCCGTACAGATGAATTTTTTCCTGTTCGTTTAGTTTGATAATACCGTAATCTAAGCCTACTGTGATCGTTTTTTTATCCCTGTGACTCGGATCATGCTTAGTCGTTTTTGCCTCAGTGACGATAACGGGTGTGTCACTGATTGTAGAGATAGCAGTGCTTTTACCCGCACCAGTCGGACCTGTAAAAATAAGTTTATAACTAGCCATAAGTAAATGTCTTGAATGGAGTACAACGCTTCAGCTTTGTGCGTATTGGAATACAACGCTTCAGCTTTGTGCGTCTTGGAATACAACGCTTCAGCTTTGTGCGTTTTGGAGTACAACGCTTCAGCTTTGTGCGTATTGGAATACAACGCTTCAGCTTTGTGCGTATTGGAGTACAACGCTTCAGCTTTGTGCGTATTGGAGTCCAACGCTTCAGCTTTGTGCGTATTGGAGTACAACGCTTCAGCTTTGTGCGTATTGGAGTACAACGCTTTAAGACTGAGTAGTTACCAGAATTTTAATGTTATTTTTCCGCCCAAAGTTAATGTTGAACTCCT
>JAGLHR010000115.1 GCA_023143415.1 Thiomargarita sp.
TCCTTTATGGTTGCCCTGAGTTACCAAAAAACGAAAACCTCGAAAACGCTTCAGCTTTGGGCTTTTTTTGCTTTGACAAAGCTAAAGCGTTGTACTCCAATGATGTACAAAGCTAAAGCGTTGTACTCCATGTACTCCATTTTTTAAATCCGCTTATTGATAAGCGTAGTGATATTTTTTTATAAAGTCAAGAAATAAATATCACTTTTGCCATGCCGATTTGTGATAAGCCTCTGAATATATTGCGAATACACAGATATGCAAAAAAAAATCCATTTTACTCTCGTTACTCTCATTTCTACGTTGGAAATGAGGGAAACGAGGTTTATGACAAGGCGTTTTTTTCTCTTTAAAAAACTTTAGTCTCAAATGTTGTTATTTTGTCAGCATGTTACAATAAAAAATATGATTTCTTAATGAGCTTAGAAATCCGATTTTTGAAAAAAAATCGCTTATAGTCATTGAATAATAATCTATCAAATTTTAGTATTTAAAGTCAAGTCGTCAAAAATGCACATACATATTTTAGGGATTTGTGGTACGTTCATGGCGGGGGTTGCTATCCTTGCTAAAGAAAATGGTTATGAGGTGACGGGTTCTGATACCGCCACTTATCCGCCTATGAGTACGCAATTAGAGGCTTTAGGGATTGAATGTTATGCGGGCTATTCAGCGACGAATTTAAAGTCGCAACCCGATTGTGTGATTATTGGTAATGCTTTGTCACGCGGTAATCCAGAAGTTGAGGCTGTACTTGATCAAGGTTTGCCTTATATGTCGGGTCCGCAGTGGTTGGCAGAGCATATATTAGCTAAACGCTGGGTGTTGGCAGTGGCGGGAACACATGGTAAGACGACGACTTCTAGTTTGTTAGCTTGGATTTTAGAAGAGGCTGGCTTATCGCCTGGCTTTTTAATTGGTGGGGTGCCAGAAAATTTTGGTATCTCGGCGCGTTTGGGGGAAGAGCCATTTTTTGTGGTGGAAGCTGATGAGTATGATACGGCTTTTTTTGATAAGCGTTCCAAGTTTGTACATTATCGCCCTCGTACTCTCGTTTTGAATAATTTGGAATTTGATCATGCTGATATTTTTCCAGATTTAGCGGCTATTCAGCGACAGTTTCATCATCTTGTACGCACAGTGCCGAGCAATGGTCTTATTATTCATAAAAATCAAGAAGTTGCAATTAATGAGGTGTTGGAACAGGGATGTTGGACACCGAGAGAAACG
The DNA here is from genome assembly GCA_023143415.1 of Thiomargarita sp. Taxonomy (GTDB): domain Bacteria; phylum Pseudomonadota; class Gammaproteobacteria; order Beggiatoales; family Beggiatoaceae; genus QNES01. Next base: position 1,231 of record JAGLHR010000115.1, read on the forward strand.
ATTGGAAAGAGTCAGTGCGATTGGTATGCGAAGTCTTTAAGCCAAGATTATAGTCATTTTGAGATTTGGCATAAAAATAAGCCCTTATGTGGAATCAAGTGGGATTTAATTGGACAATATAATGTTCATAATGCGTTGGCGGCGATTAGCAGTGCCCATCATGCAGGGGTTCCTATTGCTGTGGCGTGTGAGGCGTTGGAAACTTTTCAGAGTGTGAAGCGGCGTTTAGAGTTGCGTGATGTGGTGAATGGTATTAGTGTTTATGATGATTTTGCACATCATCCGACTGCCATTGCTGCGACAATTGAGGCTTTACGACAACGAGTAGGAAAACAAAGGATTATTGCTGTACTTGAGCCACGTTCTAATACGATGCGTATGGGTATTCATAAAGATGAGCTGATGTCTGTTTTGAAGGGAGCAGATGTGGTGGCGTTATTTCAACCTGAAAATCTGGGTTGGTCACTTTCTGAGAAGGCGCAATCTTTGGAGAATGCACGGGTATTTGATCAAGTCGAGGCTTTAATTGAGTATCTTGTTAGTCTTGCGCGGCGCGATGATCATATTTTAATTATGAGTAATGGTGGTTTTGAAAATATCCATTCTAGGTTAATAGATATTCTTCAACAAACTGAGAAGTAGAACGAGTTTACGAAATTTCGAGGCGAAAATTTTTTGAAGAAAAACTTTCGCCTCGAAACGAATTTTTTAATGAGGATTAAGAGTTGAAATTGAAGTACATTCGAGGTTTTAGTTTTTCTTTAAAAAACTAAAACCTTGAATGCTTTAGCTTTGTATAGGAGTACAA
>JAGLHR010000116.1 GCA_023143415.1 Thiomargarita sp.
ACGAAAAAACTTGATGATCGAGTATATAGAATTATAATGTAATATTTTAATTTGTTCAACATTTAATAATTTACACCCAAATATCCGTTTATCCCTGTAATCTATTGTACTCAACTTGTGTATGAATATCATTCATTATGCTCCAAAGCCAATAATTTTTCATTAAGAAATTTAATTTCATTAGGATCAGTTATTTGCCCTTTCGCCAACATACCTCCAATAACTAAACGCGCCTCCTCTAATTCTCCCATATCTTCCAGAATAAAAATACGCATTTCTTGCGCCCAATAGGGCATATTTGGTGTGGCATGAGCGGCGATAGCTTCTGCATATTTCAGGGCTAAAGGTAAATCTTTTAAACGATGTTTAGCCAATATCGCTGCATGTGCTAACCATTGCCAGCGAGTGTTGGGATCAATAAAAAATTGTTGATAGATAAATTCAAGTATTTGCCGCTTCTTAAAAGGATCGTTCACCATAGAATAAGAGTAACTTGCTGTCAATAATGGATATTGATCTTTTGGATCAAGAAGCAATATTCGCGCCAACCATTCTTGTAAGGTGTTGTAATTAAGTTGTTGATAAGAAAGAAATTTTCCTCCTTGAGTCTCAAAAGCCTGGAGCCACAACATTAATACTTTAGCAGCCACAATGGGATCACCTAAACTGAATAAACGGAGTAGTTCAACTCTAGGCGGAGAAGTCAAAGGTTTTATTTGGGCAGACGATGGAGGCAACTGATAATGCCAAATTATTTGCAGCCCTAAACTTAAAATTAATAAACATAAGACTTTTTTTGGAACACTGTGGATAGTACGTTGTTTTTGGATCATAAATTTTTTCTATAAAGATCAAATAAACTCATTGCGATTAATAATAGGACATAAATAATTGTTTGTACGACAATCTCTAGTAAATTATCAAAAGAACCGGTGTAATAAACTATCCACTCCGACTGGGTAAACTGAACTAAATTGGGTAATAGCATCGCCAGTATATTAATTAATCCATTAATGAATTGATCTGTCCAAGACAGAGAATTATTCAATGGCCCCTCTGCCATCAATTGCATGGTGCTGATACTCCGCGCCAAAATATAAAATCCCAAAACGACACTGAAAGTCTGAATAGTATGATGAAAAGTTAATACACAGAATAAGCTCAAGGCTGTGATAATTAACAATTCACAAAATAGGGATAATGTCCATAATCCAACTTGTAAATAGGGGACAAATAAAAGTAAAGCGGCACCAAACAAAATCGCCGTGATTAATGCAACTAGCATAAACCCACTGAATTTGCCAAGAAAATACGTGCTGCGCTGTATGGGTAAAGATAACCATAAATAGACGGAGTGTTCTTGAAATTCGTGTACCATGCTAGTGATGACAAACAAGCTCACAATATAGACTGCGCTTAAACGTAAAATTGCGGCTAAAAGGCTGCTTTGATAGGCAATGGTTTCAATAACGGTGATTTGCCCTATAAAAAGGGCAAATCCAAAGCCAATCAGTAACAATATAACAATGGTGAGAAAAAAGCGGGCGCGTAAGGCTTCAAGTGCGACTAAAGTGGCGAGAGTAAAAATTTGTTTCATCATTAATTATAATTTATAATTCATCAAGAAATAAGGAGTACAACGCTTTAGCTTTG
>JAGLHR010000117.1 GCA_023143415.1 Thiomargarita sp.
ACTCGATTTATAAATCTGGTTGTAGGGGCAATCCTTTATGGTTGCCCTGAGTCGTTACGCCTTGATTAGTTATTGAGCCAATTGTCGTAGATAGCCGACGAACAAAATATCTATCAACTGCAAGGCAATGATGACGACAAGCGGTGAAAAATCAATCCCTTGTATGGGTGGCATTTTACGTTGTACAGGTCTCAACAGCGGTTCATTGAGATAATATAAAATATCATTAAAGGGATGGTAGCTACCTGCTGGTGTAATCCAACTCAAAATCATTTGAATGAGAATGGCAAAAATAAAAATGTAAATTAATAAAGATAACAATCCAGCAATCGACAATAGGAATAATCCCATTACTCCCAAATCTTGTCCGTACAGACTTATGATCAAAGTAAATTCCAGCATTTTTAACACCAACATTAAGATAATCGCCGCAAAGTCAATGTTACGCCAGCCAGGTATAAAGCTATAAAGAAATCGCAAAGGCGGATCAGTGACTTTCAAAAGCAAGAGCAAGAGGGAATCACCACGAAAGCTAACCCGTAACCATTGCAATAGAAAACGCAGCATGATCAGCAAAATGTAAATGCCAAATACCGTATTAATTAAAAAGACTAAAGCTTGAGTGATAGGAGTGACGGCCACGTTATTGTTCTCCAAATTGTTGAGCTAAATTGATAGCACGTTGTTGGGCAGCATATAAGGCTTGATCAAATAAGGGTTGTAATCCACCTGCTTGTAAAGTATTAATGGCTTCTTCGGTTGTCCCCCCTTTGGAAGTCACTCTCGCTCGCAAAGTCGCCGCATCCTCTTGACTTTCAAGTGCCATTTTCGCTGCACCAAAGGCGGTTTGTAATGTCAGCAAACGGGCGTTTTCTTGTGGCAAGCCTAAAGCACACGCGGCTTTTTCTAACACTTCCATTATGAGGAAGAAATAAGCGGGACCACTGCCTGATAACGCCGTTACCGCATCCATTTGTGTTTCCTCTTCCAACCAGAGGGTTAATCCCACCGCCCGCAAAATATTTTCCGCCAATTCGCGTTGACTATCACTCACCTGTTCACCTGCAAATAGGGCTGACGCACCGCTTTGTACCAGTGCTGGCATATTTGGCATGACGCGCACAATGGGCAATTCAGCACCTAGCCAACGTGCGATATCCGCTATGCGTACACCAGCGACGATGCTGATAAATAAAGGAGGATTTGTGGGGAGAACAGTGGCGATAGATTTGGCGACATCAGATAATATTTGCGGCTTAACTGCTAACACAACGACATCGCTCTCTTCGATTGCCGTTAAGTTATTTGTGTCGCATCGTACTTTCCATTGTGCGGCAAGCGGCTGAGGCTCAGGATCAACAACTCGTATTTTATCAATGGCAACCCCCGTTTCAATGAGTCCACCAATGAGGCTGCTCGCCATATTTCCACCGCCAATGAATGTGATAATATTATTTTTCATAAATTTTTTTAAACGTTTGCAAATAATTCTAATTTTAATTTTAAATGGTTTTTAATGAGGCTAAGGTTTTTTGAATAAAAACTTTAACCTCGGAGGTTCTTGCAAAACCCGTTAGCCTTGGGATAAATCCCAAGGCTAAAAGCTAAAGTCAGCTAAAGCTGACTATAATGAATTTGATTAGTCGAGCCGACTTTAGCTTTTAGCCTCGGAATTTATTCCGAGGCGATAATTTTGCAAGAGGCTACTCGTATATTAATTGGACAGTTCGACATTCCATCATTTACAAGCCATTATACAACATCTTTGTACAGGACATTTTTTATTGTTTGATCGAGGCTAAAGTTTTTCTTTAAAAAACTTTAGCCTCGAATATTCTGTTAATTCTGATTCTAACAATTAAAAATGATTTAAATCAATGAATTATAAAAAAATTCCTATACAAAGATACAACAGAATAAACAATTTCTTCGCAAAATAAGTGATAGCAAAAACGAAAACATCAAGTACAAACGTTAAAAATTGAGGTATCGTGAATGGTTGAAAAATTTTTCGAGTTATAATATAATTTTTCAAGTGTAATATCTTCGTCAATCTGAAAACTTTTGAATTTTAGGCTTTTGAAGAAAAATAGTCAGCTTAGAATGGATTATACTCAACAAAAATTTCTTGCCTCATTAAAAACGTTTATAACCGAGTATAATCCTGTTCAAAAGTTTTTTGATGCATCACGTTAACTGACTAACTAACTGGTAACTAAAACTATGCTTATTCGTACTTTAACTCTCTTATTCATTTTATTCTCGTTTGGTTGTAGCCAACAAGTTCCAAAGACTGACATTAAGCCGACTGTGACAGATAAAATCCAGACGACAATCCAAGCGGCTAAAAAACAGGAAACCCAAGGGGATTACAAAAAAGCAGCCCAGACGTACCTGCAAATCGCCGCGCAAACTAACCCCCCAACACAACAAGGCTACCAATTATCGGCTATCAAAGCTTTTATTAAAGCCGAACAGTTCAAAAAAGCTAAAGCCCAGTTGGCGAGTTTGGATGTCAGCCAAAGTTTTGGCTTAGAAATCCCGATGGAACTTGTACATATCCAAATTGACTTGGTAGAGAAACGCCCTACCAAAGCCTGGAAACGGCTTCAAGCCATCGAACCATCCACATTGCCTGAGCCATCATTGCAAATGGAATACAAGCAATTACATGCAGAAGCACTGGCGGCTAAAGGTAATCTGTCAAAAGCGATGCGTGAATGGATGGAACTTGACAAATCGGCTGCCTCCAATCCCGTCGTTTTGCAGGAAAACCACAAGTCTTTATGGCGCGGCTTGTCTTCTCAGAAGGAAAGCAATCTCAAACAAATGCTGCAAAAAGAACAAGATGGGATTATTTCAAGATGGATAACCTTAGCCTTGTCAACAAAAACAGCCCAGCAAAGGGCAAGTATTAATAACTGGAAACTACGCTTTCCAAAGCATCCTGCTACACAGCATATTGTACCTCGCCTCTTGCAAAATTTGCCAAAGCTAACACCGCCTCAGCAAATTGCTTTGTTATTACCTTTAAGCAGTCGGTTTGCTGATCGGGTTAGAGTGATAAAAAATGGCTTTTTCGCAGCGGCTGAAAAGAGCGCAAGCAAGCCAACGATCAAGGTGCAAGATGTCAACGCTGATAATGTTTTAGAAGCGTATCAAAAGGCAGTTGATGATGGTGCCGATTTTGTTGTGGGGCCCTTAGAAAAAAATGCGCTTGAAGTCTTAGCTAACAGCCAACCTCAATTGCCAGTACCCACTTTAGCTTTAAATCATTTGCAAACCGCTGTAACCATAGGCAACCTGTATCAATTTAGTTTATCGCCTGAAGATGAAGCCGTCGCGGTGGCAAACCGTGCCTTGCTAGATGGACATAATACCGCTTTAGTCATTGTGCCAGAAGGTGCTTTTGGAAAGCGAATCTCGGCAGCATTTAAAACGGCGTTGGAAGAACAGGGTGGAAAAGTGGTTGTTCAACAGAGTTATGGTGAGAATTTTAAAACTCCCATTTCAAAAGCACTTCGACGGGCCAGGGCTGTTGATATGGTATTCCTGTTGGCTTTTCCAAACATGGCACCAGAAATTAGCCCTTTAATCAAATCAAGACTGAAAAATGTGCCCATTTATAGCACTTCTAAGCTGTACAGTGGTACGCACAATCCAAAAGAGAATGCCTCACTGAATGGCATCAGGTTCGCCGATATGCCTTGGATATTGGAACCAGATGAAGATGCAAGACAATGGCAACGCACTTTAAAGAAAGAAATGAAAAAATACAGGCGTTTATTCGCTTTGGGTATTGATGCCTATACTTTAGTTCCCCTGCTCCAACAATTGAGCCAAAAGGAATGGCAAGGTCAATCGGGACATTTATTCGTGAACTCTCAGGGCTTCATTCATCGTGATCAATTCAGTTGGGGGCATTTTGTGAATGGAAAAACGCGGTTGCTTGATGAGGAAATCGTCTCTGAATAGGAATTCAACGCTTTAATGAACGACTGAGAAATCCGATTTTTTCAAAAATCGGATTTCTTAAACCTCTTTTCATTCAAATTAATGAACGACTGAGAAATCCGATTTTTTCAAAAATCGGATTTCTTAAACCGCATTTAATTTTAATCGTTTGAATTTAAAGGCTTTTTTCACTTTTCATGGAAACTCACTTAAAACGTGGGCAATGGGCTGAAGAACTGGCTCATACTTATTTATGTGAGCAGGGCTTACAACCTATTGAACGCAACTATCGTTGCAAAGCAGGAGAAATTGATCTTATCATGCTTGATAAGGTTATTTTAACGTTTGTAGAGGTACGTTACCGAAAAAATCAGCGTTATGGTGGCAGTTTAGAAAGTATTGACGCACGTAAACAGGAACGTATTTTGATCACAGCAAATCATTATTTGCAATCCCACCAATGGGCGCAGCAATATACTTGTCGTTTTGATGTTGTATTAATGACTGGCGCAACTGATAATCCAAAATTACATTGGATATCAGATGCTTTCAGAATTTCTGATTTTTGAGTTTGAAACCTGACAGGTTTCCAAAACCTGTCAGGTCTAAGACTACCTGTACAAAAAGAAAAAGACCTGACAGGTTTCCAAAACCTGTCAGGTCTAAGACTACCCGTACAAATAAAACCTCGAACGGAAAAATGTCAAAACAATTGTGGTGGAACTATTTCCACTTCATTGTTTTTATTGGATAAATTTGTTTTTAAACGTTTGGGTAAATCGGGTTGATATTCTAATACTGCGGTTTGATTGGATAAGGCAGGACCACTTGGTAGTAAATCATCGGGTGAGTTTGGAATCCCCTCGCTTTTAATCACCACAAAGTGACTTCTTTCTTTCGCTCTTTGGGAACAAGACGGTTGAAGTTGTTTTTTTGCTTCAAAAAATTTTGCTGGTAATATCATCAAACTTTCAAGCGCATCTTTTGCGACAGTAATTTGAATATTCAGATCGCCTGATGCTTTGATTTCACTTGGAAGAAATGTGTAAATACCTTTGGTTGTAATGTCGATGTCGCCACCTTCACCGCTTTTTGTTTTTGCGATGATTTTGCTGTTATCTAATATGATAAATGCGTTGTTAAGGAGGATGTTGCCATCACTGCTGTCTTTCGCATTGATGCTGGTGGTGATTCCACTGTCGATTAAATATAAATAGCCCAGAGATTGAATATCAATGTCACCGCCATGAGCGTTGAAGGCTTCTGTATTGATAGAAGAGTCTTGCATTTTGACGGTTTCTTCCACCCGGAGTGTGACATGCCCGGCATTGCCCTGAACTTCACTCGCAGCTTCGATACTGCCTCCTGAACTGAGGTGAATGGTTTTGGCTTGGATATTGATATTTCCTCCATGTCCTGTACCAAAAGTGCCTACGCCTATTATCGCATCATCTTTAAGAATTAAATGATCTGCGACTAACTCAATGGTGCCACCGTCTCCCGTATTTTCAGTTTCGAGTAAGTCTGCTAATTCGAGTAAGTCTGTTAATATCTCACCGCTCTCAATGTCTAAATCAGATAAACTGAGTGTCGCGGCTAATATAGAGCTACCTTCCCCTTGAGTGTCTAAACCGGATAAACTGACTTCATCAACTTGAATGTTGATATTGCCCCCTTTACCGGCACCCATCGTTGCCGCGCTGATAGTTGAACCATCCTGCACGGTGAGTTTTTGTGCTTCTAATCTGATATTACCCGCATCTCCTTCTCCCATAGCGATTGTTAAAATGCTGCTGGCTTCTTTATTTTCTCCAGCAGACAGGACAATATTTTCTGCGACTTTGATGTCTAGGTGACTTCCTTGACTTTTTCCAAAGTTGAATCCGCCTATAAGTGCGCCATTTTTGAGATATAATTGTTTTGCCTCCAATTCAATACTGCCACCGCCTCCGGCTTTTTCTGTTTTGTTTTTGGCACTCGCACTAATGCTACTACTTAGATTAAAAGAATCTATTCCAAAAAGACTGATTCCAGAAAGGCTGATGACATCGGATGCTTTAATTTTAATATCTCCGCCTTTTCCTTCTCCAAATGTGGCTGCATTGATGCCCGCTCCCTCTTTTAAACTTAATGAACCTGTTTCTAACAGAATGGTACCGCCATTACCTTTAAGTGAAGCAACAACCAGTCCGCTAGGCAGTATAATCTTTTTACCTTCAAGTGTATCGAACTTGATTCCACCAGGTAGTATAATGTCTTCATCTAGTATTTTGCCCCCAGAAAATTCGGTCTTTCCTGAGACTTTAATGATTATTCTGCCGCCCTGCCCTGTACTATGACTGGCACTGGTTAAGACTCCCCCATTTATTGCTTTTAGTTCGTCCGCTTGCACATTGATATCGCCGCCCTCTTTTTCGTCAAACGTGTTGGTTTGTACCCTCGCATTATCTAAGAAAAAGCGTCCAGCACGAATGTAAATATCGCCACTACTGCTTCCTTTTTTTGTGGTGGTGATGTAGGTATTTTCTAAAATTACCTCACCGCGCTGCGCCGATAATTGTAAATCTTCTGGTTTCAGTGTCACATCACCCGCTCGTGCTATGCTGGCTAAGTTAATCCGCCCAGCTGGTGCAAGGATAACAGGTAACTCTTTGATTATATTGGATTCGTTGCCTTCTTCATCCACTTTCACTGTTCTATAAAATGTGCCATTTTTGATTTTAATGTTGCCACCAATCAGTGAGAGCGTTTTTCCCTCAGAGACATTCAGCCCAACCGGATTAATTTCCCAATCCGCTTGGGTGATTTCGCCTTGCCCTTCAACTGAAATGGGGGCAATGTGATTATCCAGAAAACCAAATGCTTTAATGGGGGCGATGGTTAATAAACTGTTATTGGGTTGGCTGGCATTAAATTGTCCGCCGTCTTGAAAATACAATGTATGAGCAGTGCTGGCATGGAAACTCCCTAGCACGTCTAATCTGGCATTTGGTCCAAACATCATGCCATTTGGATTGAGAAAGTACATATCTGCATTGGGAATAGTGCTGCTAAGAACACCGTTAATATGTGAAGGATTTCCGCCAGTTATGCGACTAATCACATTTTTAACCGTATAAGGGCCAGAAAAAGTGGCACTTTCACCTGTATTAATGTTGAAGTCGCTAAAACTATGAAACAGATTTCCGCCGTGCTGTGATCCGAGTTCTGCGCCAATAGCGTAGTGGGGGCCTTCTAATGCACCACGATGTCCTAAAGTGCCGTCAAGAACAACTTCGGCATAGAGTGGGCAAGTTGTCAGTAATAAGCTAATGAAAGTGAATGATTTTGCGTACATGATAGATAGTTCCGATTATGCTAATTAATAATTTCCGAAATTTGAACAGCCAAACCTGACAGGTTTTTAAAACCTGTCAGGTTTAGTTTCGTGTATTATTCAATTCTCATTTCTAAGTATAATGAAAAAATATGATTTGAGCAAATCACAAAAGTAGCAATTCTAATCGTCTTGTTTTTACCTCAAATATGAGTTAAAATAAATTTTGAATTAGCTGTACCTATTAACCCTTGTGAAATAATTTATTTTAATATATCAACGATCTAAATGTTTTTACGAAACAAGGAACATTCGGAGAAAATAATGATGAAACGATATCAACAGGTGACATTAGCAGTCTTTGTAAGCTGTTTTTCTACTCAAGTTGTGAGTCAGGAACATCACTACTGGAGTAAGCAATTTGGTTCTCGTTCAGCGCTGATGAGTGGAGCCGTGGTAGGTGGTGTCAGGGATACAAGTGCTGGCTTTTACAATCCGGGAGCACTTGGCTTTCTTAAAGCCTCAACTTTTTCAGCCAGTGGCAATGGTTATCAACTAGAGTTTGTTGATATCAGTAATGCTGTCGGAACAGGTGAAGATGTTGATTCACTCGAAACCAATATTGTGCCATTATTGATTTCTGGCACTGTTATGTTGGGTAACAATACATTTGGTTATTCGATATTAGCCAAAAATCAATCCTCAATTAAGATGTCTGGGCGGCATGAAAAAAGTGCTTTTGACATATTGAGTTCCAATCCTGATTATTTTGTGGGTATGGATCCCAGTACCGATGAGCCCATTTTTGGTGGCAGATTTGATGGCACAGAAGATTATAAAGGGCAATTCAGTTATGACAGTAAGGTCAATGAAATTTGGGGTGGTTTAAGCTGGGCACAGCATCTGCATGAGAATATTTCTGTGGGTATAAGCGGTTTTCTTGCCTTACGGAAGCAAAGTTTCAATATGGTACAGTTTGCTCGTGTGACGAATCCCGAAAGTAAGTGGATTGCCAGTGAAGATGCATTTTTAAATGCTGATTTCTATAATGTTCGCGGGTTATTAAAGTTTGGTGTGGCAGGCGATTTTGGTGCGCTTAAAGTAGGTGCCACATTAACGACACCAAGTGTCAGTTTTTTTGGAACAGGCACTGTAGCAGGCGGTATGGGGCGGTTTAAGGAGGATGAGGCTCTTGGTTTTCTTGCTGATGATCACCAAGATGACCTTGATGCCAAGTATAAAACACCGCTTTCCTTAGCCCTGGGATTGGAATATGCAATCAATCAAAAAACCAGTGTGGCGGGTACCATTGAATGGTTCGCAAAACAGAAGAGTTATGATGTCATTACTCCAAACTCCAAAAATTGGCTCGTGGGTGGAAGTGAAAACGTTGTTGACACTCAAGATGTCCTTAAAGTAGCGGATAAAGCTGATAGCGTGGTGAATTTTGCGGTAGCCATTGAACAGGTATTCATCAAGAAAATTGCGGGCTATTTAAGTTTTCGCACTGACTTTTCAAGTTTTCCAGGTGGCGACTATAATAGCATGGGCATTAATGATTGGGATGTTTATCACTTAACTGTTGGGCTCACACGTCAAAGTAAAACGTCGTCGCTTGCCTTGGGTTTCACTTATAGTTTTGGCAGTCAGGATGACTTTGAACGGTTAGCCTATATCAATCCAGCGGATCGAAGGGGAGATGATTACATTCTTGCCTTGAATGATGAAGGAAAAGCATCTGCTGATTACAAAGCATTTGGTATTATTGTCGGTTACACTTACTTTTTTAAATAACGGTTTTGTACAGGATATTTTTTCTGGGCAGAATCAGAATTTTGTTCGATGCGAAAGTTTGTTGAAGAAAAACTTTCGCATTGAAGGGGAGATAAATTTGTCTCTTCTCTAAATTCTGTGGAAAAAACCTGACAGGTTTGGGCCAGTTGACCCACACTTTTTGAGAAGATACATCAATTTAAACTAGCCATTTTAACCCAACCTGACTTCAGATGCTTTGGGAAGAACGGTTTTCACATAATCTTCTGTCGCCTCAAAAATAGGCTCTGCCTGGTTTATTCGTCTCATTAAAGGGATGACTTTAGTGCGAATACCCATCCCTCTATAATCGACATAACCATAATCGCGTAATATTTCCATGATTAAGATATTTCTGGGGGAACGTTGCCCTGCGAGCATTTTTTCAATGGTCATTGAGTTTTGCAACGCACCTGGGCTGATAATCTCAAATCTATCAACATAAATACCCACTTCTATCTCAACGGAACGAGTCCAGTCACGATGTGCTAGGGCGTTAATAACAAGTTCTCGAATCGCTTCAATGGGATAAAGCCATTGCGTTTCTCTTCTGAAATGTTCATCAATATGACTCGCTTCCTTTGAGATGAAAGGGGTTACTTGTTCAATAAAGCGTTCAACGATTCCAGCATCAATCAAACTTTTTGGGGTATCAAATCGCCCCACAAGTGGTCCCTCCAAAATATCGTCAAGTGATGCTTGATATTCTTTATCTTGACCAGAAAAGGCGAAAATTCTTAATCCCGACTGTTTCAAATAATGACGCGGTTTTTTGCCAAACAGAACCAAACCGGCGATTGTGCAATAAATCTTCTCCTCCACTTGAGTCAAAAAACCTAAACAAAGAAGTTTGTTCTCCCATTCAGCAGGGGTTTGGGGCAATTCTGGGTCTTTTATAATATCCTTGAGGTAATTTAGCAATCTTGCTTCATCAAGACAGCCTATATCTGTTCTGGGAACGGGCATTGCTTCCGTGTGCAACAACCCTCCCAGTGCAAAAAGGCGAGCCTGTTGTTCGCGGGTTGCGGCTCTGGATGTTGAACCGACGCGAATATAAATTTTCTCGACTTTTTTTTCCCTGACCACATAAGGCTTTGAAATGCCTTGTAGAAAACTGATCACAGCAACGGTTTTCTCATCCACTTTAATTTCTTCATAAAACGGCAAAATAAGTGGATGAATTTTATCTTGAAAAATATTCATTACCCATTCTTCAAGATTCTCGCGGTGAATACCAGAGATTTGGCCATCATCCTCTACACCAAGAATGACTCTGCCACCTTGAAAATTAGCCAAAGCGACAATTTCTTTAGCCAGTTGTTCTGGGCGAATATCATCTCGTTTAAATTCCACACCGGAATTTTCACCATTGGCGATTATTTCCAGTAATTCAGTTTTTAACATGTTAAAAAAAAAGTTTAAACTTGATGAGTAAGTGTTTAGTTTTTGGAGTACAAATGATCGAGACTAAAGTTTTTATGCGAATTAAGAGTTAAAATAGGAGTTCGAGGTATTAGTTTTTTTTTCAAAAAACGAAAACCTCGAACTCCATTTTCAAAAAAAATTCAACGTACTCGTATTTAGTCGTGAAATAACAAAAGTGATCAAATTAAATTATAATGAATCTGATATTCATTTTACATTAAAAGGAGTTGAAAGGAAAATTTTATTCACTTTGGCATTAAGCGGACGTTCAGAATTATATATCTTTATAAATCAATAGTTTATGAATAGAAATGACTTTCAACAACTGGCTGATATTCGAGTGAAAGAGGCAAAAGTTCTCCTTGATAATCAGTGTTTTGACGGAGCCTATTACCTTTTAGGTTATGCGGTGGAATGTGCTTTAAAAAGCTGTATCTCGAAACAGTTTAAAGAACATGATTTTCCAGAACTTCAAACGGTGAGGGATAGTTATACGCATAGCCTTCAAAAGCTATTGGTGATAGCTGGTTTAAAACAGCAATTGTACAAGCAGTGGCAAACCATGCCAAAATTAAGAACCAACTGGTTAATTGTAACGACATGGTCAGAGCAAGTTCGTTATCAACATCACTTTACTCAACTCACCGCACAAGACTTTTATAACGCGGTGACTGATAACCAAACTGGGATACTCACATGGCTAAAGAACTTTATGTAGGTAAAATCCTTACCAATGAAATGATTATTGTTGGAAAGCAGTTTCTTCAGAAAATTGAGATTGTTATGCCAATTACAGGTTCTTTTTGGTTATATACTCAAGAAGCCGAAGTTTGGCGTTTACATGTTGTAACTCCACTTGTCGCAACCGAAGGACCTAGAAAAGTGTATGACAAACTTCTTAATATCCTTGACGCTGATCAAGAACACGAATATGTTATACCAGCTATTTGTCTATATGCTGCGGACGATAACAATCCTTATGTGTCATTGCTACATAAGATGCGTCTCAGTGATGAACTGTTCGATAGAAGGTTGACTGGTGTTGGCGTGAACGGTTCCGGTTACATTGAAGATGCTTATATTTATCGGTTATACGAAAATGATGAAGTTTCTCATTCACAAGCGGATGTCTATGAAGAAGATGGCATCAGCGTAGGCAGGAGATTAATTTGAAAAAATTATTGATATTCACGATAACGATTTTACTGTTTACCCATACAACCTTGCAGGCTGATACCAAAGGAAAATTTGATTATTATACTTTGGCATTAAGTTGGATGCCCGCATTTTGTGAGTCAAAACCCAACAGGCGGGAATGTCAGAATCAGGATGAAAAGCGATTTGATGCTACTCACTTTATTTTGCATGGTTTATGGCCAAACGTGAAAGGCGATAAGCGTTATACTTATGGGTATTGCGATGTTTCTAAATCCGTCATTAAGAAGGATAAAAAGAGACGTTGGTGTAAGATGCCAAAATTGGATTTGTCTAAGAATGTGAGGAAGAATCTGAATCAATTCATGCCAAGTACGGCTTCGTGTTTGCAACGCCATGAGTGGTATAAACATGGGAGTTGTTCTGGATTATCTGAGGAGGATTATTATGCTCTGTCCAATCAGTTGGTTGAAAAGTTCTCAAAAACAGATTTTAGTCAGTATATTGCAAAGCATGTGGGGAAAAATGTCAAACGAAAGACTTTGTTGAAAAAGTTTGATAAAGAGTTTGGCAAGGGCAGTCGCTCTTCTTTGGTATTAAGGTGTAAAAAAGTACGCAGAAAGAGTTTGCTGACTGAAATTCAAATACATCTCAAAAAAAATTTCCGGGTCACGGATGATTTTGGAAAAATGTTTCTGAAAGAGAAATTGAGGGTTCATGGCAATTGTCCACGCAGTTTTAAAATTGATGAGGTGGGTGTCTGAAATGGTTTCGAGGTTTTCTTTTCAAAAAACTCAAACCTCGAAATGA
>JAGLHR010000118.1 GCA_023143415.1 Thiomargarita sp.
TAGGGTGGGTAGAGCGAGAGCGAAACCCACCGAACCGCAAAAAATGGTGAGTCATGTAGGGTGGGCCACTTTGGTGCAACGGCACTTTTTTAATGAGGAAGCCGTTGCACTCAAAGGACTTTGCCCACCCTACTTAAACTGATGTAGGGGCAATTCCTTGTGATTGCCATTATGTAGGGGCAATTCCTTGTGGTTGCCCTGCCTACTTAAACTAAAGTTATTCTCGTGCTGAGTATAACCAAATCCCAAACACCTATAGTTGAAATGAAATGAAAAATAATTTGTTAAAAAGCATAACTCAATTCCCAGAAGTAGTCACAATTCTTGAGAATTGCCCCAGCTTAGCCATTGCAGATAACACAGAGCAACTGCTAGAGTTATCTTGTGGCGATGCAAAACAAGATTTCTTCAAAGTCGAGTACGAGCTGCCTGATGGTCGTTGTGTGACTGAAGTCACTGTCGCACGAGTACGCAATGGCATTGCCGTTAACTATCTTGATCCTAACATGCGACGACGTGATCCGGATTGTATGCTGATTGGGGATAACAAACCATCAGATAAACCAAGATTTCATGATCGCTTCAATGAAGACTTTACTCAACTGAGACAAGAAACTTTTGCTTGGCTCGCAAGCCAAAACTTAGCCGTATTTGCTTTTAAAACGGGTGCTTATGATCTGGGCGAAGATGCCCTGGCAATCGTTCCGGTCAATGCGGCATTTTTTGCCTTTGGACTGGCTCTTCTACAAGGAATTGTCTCTTCTGAAGAGATAGACGAATCCTTTTCTCCCAAAGTCATTATTTATGTTGCTCCACCTTTTCGACAGACACATTTTGATGACAAACAGATTGTGGTTCATAATCGATTGGATGAGATTCACGAGATATTTTCATACAATCTCTATCCGGGGCCCAGTGCCAAAAAAGGGGTTTATGGTGCGTTGATACGCCAAGGCGAAGAGGAAGGGTGGGTGACCGCTCATTGTTCTGCGGTTCAAGTGGTTACACCGTATGATAATGTGGTCACTTTTATGCATGAAGGTGCCAGTGGTAGTGGTAAAAGTGAAATGCTCGAACAACCCCATCGTTTGCCAGATGGGCGGATGTTAAAAGGGCATAATATCGTCACCGGTGAAAAACGTTATATGGAGATTCAACGCACTTGCGATTTGCATCCAATATGTGACGATATGGCACTGTGCCATCCAGATATCCAACAGGATAACGGCAAACTTTGGCTCATGGATGCTGAAGATGCTTGGTTTGTCCGTGTTGATCACATCAACGAATATGGTGTTGATCCGGCACTGGAAAAACTAACCGCAGTCCCCTCAAAGCCTTTATTATTCCTTAATATTGATGCAGTTAATGGCAGTCGAGCATTAATTTGGGAACATATTGAAGACAGCCCAGGTATCACCTGCCCAAATCCGCGAGTTATCATACCACGTTCAATCATTCCAGACATTGTGGCGCGGGAACCCGTTAGTATAGATATTCGGAGTATGGGTATTCGGACTCCACCCTGTACACGAGAAAAACCGACTTACGGTATTATAGGAATGGCTCATATTTTACCACCTGCATTGGCTTGGCTGTGGCGTTTAGTCGTTCCGCGTGGCTTTAGCAATCCCAGTATTGTTGACACTGAGAGTATGAGTAGTGAAGGGGTAGGAAGTTATTGGCCATTTTCAACGGGTAAACAAGTAGAGCAAGCGAATCTGCTCCTACGCCAAATTGAACAAACGGAGCGCACACAGTACATACTGATTCCTAACCAACACATAGGGGCATGGAAAACCGGTTTTATGTCGCAGTGGCTCGTGCGTGATTATTTGGCACGAAGAGGAAATGCTCGATTTAAGGAACAACAAATCGTTGCAGCACGATGTGCTTTGCTCGGTTATGCACTCCGTTCTATGCGTATTGAAGGAACCGGGGTATCACACTGGTTCTTAAAAGTGAATACGCAACCAGAAGTGGGTAACGAGGGGTATGATCAAGGAGCAAAGATATTGCAGGCCTATTTTCATGAACATCTTAAGCCATTTCTCAGTTCCAGTTTATCTCCTTTAGGACGGGAAATTATAGAATGTTGTCTCAACAATGGCAACGTAGAGGATTATAAAGGATTCTTCAGTACCAAAAAGTCATGACATTTTGTATGTCAGGGCGAATACACCAATTCGCACCCAAAAGACGATGTTTTCTGGTTCCTACTCGCCGGAGTCACTGCCATTAAGTTAAGCCAAGGCGAACACGCAGGTTCGCCACAGTCTCTGAATACGTTGGTTTTTGTAGGGGCATATCTGCGTGTCTGCCCTTAACTTAATGGCATTGACGCTGGAGCGTGTGAACGAGAAAAACGCTTCAGCTTTGAAATTTTTTTGGAGTTCAACGCTTCAGCTTTGAAATTTTTTTGGAGTTCAACGCTTTAGCTTTGAAATTTTTTTGGAGTTCAACGCTTCAGTGAAAAAGTCATGTAGGCCGTTGCACCGTCTTTTTTGTGCACTTTTTTAATGAGGAAGCCG
>JAGLHR010000119.1 GCA_023143415.1 Thiomargarita sp.
GTTGTACTCCAAAATACGTCCAAAGATAATTACAAGCCACTTTTTAAACTGGCTTCAATAAACGGATCTAAATTCCCATCTAGCACCGCTTGTGTATTACTCGTTTCTATGCCAGTGCGTAAATCTTTAATATGAGATTTATCAAGCACATAAGAGCGAATCTGGCTTCCCCAGCCAATATCAGCTTTTGAATCAAAAGTCGCTTTTTCTTCTATTTGGCGTTGCTGCATTTCTAATTCATATAGTTTTGCCTTTAACTGTTTCATCGCCGTCGCTTTATTTTTATGTTGGGAGCGATCATTTTGACATTGCACAACGGTATTGGTAGGCAAATGAGTGATGCGTACTGCCGATTCTGTACGATTAACATGTTGTCCCCCCGCACCGCTGGCACGATAGACATCTATACGCAAATCGCTGGGATTAATATCAATATCTATTTCATCATCCACTTCGGGGGCGACAAAGACAGCAGCAAATGAGGTATGACGACGACTTCCTGAATCAAAGGGCGATTTACGCACCAAACGATGCACACCCGTTTCTGTGCGTAACCAACCATAAGCGTAATCTCCAGTGACGCGAACAGTAACACTTTTAATACCAGCAACATCGCCCGGTGAATACGCAATAATGTCGGTACTAAAACCACGCCCTTCACTCCAACGCAAGTACATTCGCAATAACATTTTTGCCCAATCTTGCGCTTCGGTACCACCTGAACCAGATTGAATGTCTAAAAACGCATTATTTGCATCCATTTTCCCTGGAAACATACGGGCAAATTCCATGTCTAAAATTTGTTGATCGAAGCGTTCCAAATCTTGACAAACTAAGTCAACTGTCTCATTATCTCCCTCTTGTTGTGCCAATTCTAATAATTCGCGTCCATCCATTAACCCAATATCAAGTTGTTCTATGGTTTGCACCACTTTTTCTAATATCGCCAGTTCACGTCCAAGTGCTTGTGCCTTTTCTCGCTTATTCCACAGTTCAGGCTCTTCAAGTTCGCGTTTAACTTCAATTAAGCGTTCATGTTTGGTTGTATAGTCAAAGATACCCCCTGAGTGCATCAACTTTATCTTGCATAGAGATTATGCGTTGAAAGATAATATTAAGTTCCATTATTTGCTCCACTTTCAAAATGAAAATTGTCCAAAGCTAAGGCATTCGAGTCGAGGCTAACGTTTTTTCGTATCCTATCAAAATTTGGTTCTTAATGTAGGGTGGGTAGGAACGAAGTGGAAACCCACCATTTTTCATCATCATAAATAATGAGTAAAGTATGGTGGGTAGGAACGAAGTGGAAACCCACC
>JAGLHR010000012.1 GCA_023143415.1 Thiomargarita sp.
AAATGGCGAAAGAGTTTTATCAAACGGGTGATTTGCAACCCTTATGTGATTTTATGGAACAACGTTATTTTGAGGTGTTTGACAATCGTGATTACAAGACGGCAAATGAATTAACGATTAAAACGGCTTTTTTAACCGCGCTTTTTGATGATGTTTGGTATATTATGGATTCAGAAATGCCCTCTCGACGGCGATATACTGATTTAACGATGATACTTCGCCCAGATTTTCGTCACTTGCCATTGCGGAATTTTCTGTTTGAATTCAAGCATTTGAAATTATCGAATGTCAAATTAAGCGGTGCAGAAGTGAAAAAGTTGAGCCTGACAGAATTGGAAGCCCTGGAACCTGTTAAAGAAAAGAAGGCGGAAGCGGAGAAGCAATTGCTGGATTATCAAATTGATTTGGAATCAAAATATGGTGAGGCGTTAAAATTACAACTCATCAGTGTTGTGACGGTGGGATTTGAACGGGTTTTGTGGGAAACGGTGGTGTGAATGATGAATGAAACAGGTAGGGTGGTTTCGAGGTTTTCGTTTTTCTTCAAAAAACGAAAACCTCGAAAAGTATTTATTTTCCCATCGAATACCCAATTTTTCCCAGCCTAGCTACTAATTTCAAAAACGGATTTAAGAGAATATTAGGAGAACTAAAATATGTTGAAATTTCCTTACGGCTTCAGTGATTTTTATCTACTGAGGATGGAAAACTATTTTTATGTGGATCGAACTTCACATATTCGACTGATTGAAGAGACAGGGCATCAACTGCTCTTCTTACGCCCCCGTCGATTTGGTAAAAGTTTGCTGTTATCAATGCTAGAAAATTACTACGATGTGGCAAAGGCTTCGGAGTTTGATAAGTTGTTTGGCGATTTGGCGATTGGGCAAAATCCGACTCCAAAACAGAATCAATATTTTGTGATGAAGTGGGATTTTTCGATGATTGAACCACAAGACGAAATAAAGGGCTTGAGAAAATCTTTGCACGATCATCTGAATAATCAAATTAAGCGTTTTGCGGAACGTTATCAAGATTATTTTTCCTACAGGATTAAAATTGATGAAGAAAATGCCATTTCCTCGTTTGAATCCGCCTTAATAGCGGTTCAAACCACGGAGTATAAACTTTATTTGTTAATTGATGAATACGATAACTTTGCCAATGAAGTGATGATGGGAAGGGGTGAAATCAATCCAAAGCGTTATAAAGCCCTGCTTTCAGCTGACAGTTCACTGA
>JAGLHR010000120.1 GCA_023143415.1 Thiomargarita sp.
TGTTTAGATTTATTTGCAGGTTCAGGCGCGTTAGGTATAGAAGCCGCGTCACGCGGCGCAAAAGAAGTGTTTTTGGTCGAAAAAAAACGTGACATTGTACAAGATTTAAGGCAACAAGTAGCGACATTGGCTACTGATAACCTAGAAATTATTTGCGCTGATGCCCTGACTTTCCTTAAAGGAACAGCCTCCGCTTTTGATATTGTCTTTTTAGATCCGCCCTTTGGACAGGATTTACTTAATCCATGTTGTACTTTATTAGAACAACGGGGCTGGCTAAGTCCGCAGGCGCTTATGTATTTAGAAATGGAACGTCGTCTTGAAATAAATTTACCGGCGACTTGGCAAGTGATTCGTCGCCAAATGGCAGGGCAAGTGACGGTTTTTTTAGTTGCGCGAATGTCAAGTTAGTTTTTTATGGAGTCCAACGCTTCAGCTTTGGCGATTTAATACCACTGTTCCAAAGCTAAAGCGTTGGACTCCAAAAAACTTCCAAAGCTGAAGCGTTGGACTCCAAACATTCAATTTTTAATTCGTATTATTTAGGGACAAAGCCTAAAAATGAAAATTACAGGTTTTCAATACAGTTTAAATAAGCCTGTTCAAGATTTTCTGCGGCAAAGGTTGTACAACATTCTGACGGTGTACCTACAAATGGCAATCGTCCTTCATGCAATATCGCCATCCGATCACATAAGGCTTCAACATCCGCAAGTAAATGGGTGCTAAAAAATAGGGTCGTCTTTTTTGCTTTAAGCGTGAATAAATAGTGTTTGAGCAATGCTCGCGCTTTTGGATCTAAACCATTCATGGGTTCATCTAATACTAATAGACGTTTATCACTTAAAAAACAGGCAGCAAGTCCTAATTTTTGCGTCATGCCCTTGGAATAGTCGCGTACTGATTGATTGAGGGCAGAAACGGATAAGTCTAAAGTATGACAAATATTATGTATGCGCTTTGAGTTATAAACACGCCTCTGTAATTTTGCCATGTAAGTTAAAAAATGTTGTCCTGTCAAATAATAAGGCGGGACAAATTGTTCAGGCAAAAAAGCCAGGGGGGTACGCGCATGATGATCAGTATGGGCAACACCACATATTTGGATGCTGCCCTTCTCAATTTCACATAAATCCAGCAAACACTTAATAAGGGTCGTTTTACCTGCCCCATTCACGCCGACAAGTCCAAAAAATTCACCTGCTCTGATTTGCAAATTGATATGATCAAGAATCTGCAAATGGGGGTAATGTTTACAAACGCCTTTCAATTCAATCATAAGCGTTTTTTTTTCACTTATTGCCACCCATGTAATTGAAACCAACCAGTCCGATTAAGCACATCTTTGGAATAATCTTTGCCCGTCGTATTGGCATCAATATCTTTTCCAGCCTTAATCGCATTTGCTGTAGCAGTTGCGCCACCATTGTAGGCGGCAATCATTGCCCGCAACATTTGATCATCGTTTAAACGAAAGGAAGATTCCCGCTGAAAAAACTTTTTGGCATTGTTAAGCACCGTGCAGCCATACATCACATTTTCTCTGGCATCATACCATTTACCAGTACGTGCGAGTTCATGCCAATCATAATCAATTTGCAGCAAGCCCCGCCCATACCCAGGACCATCAGGCGGCTCAGGAGTACGTCTTTCGCCACGCGGACGACGGCGTGCAAAATCACCACGCCCCCCGGGTCCAGGCGGTTTGAGTGCTAACCCCCAATGCGATTCGCGTGAGCCTATGCCACAAATAATAGAAGGGGAAACCTTATATCGACGTGCCGCATCTTCAATGAGACGAGTGTATTTTTTTGCTTCTCGAAGTTGTTTGAGCATTGTCGGGTTATTTCTATCATACGTTGTGGAGAAACGACCCGCTTTGTGTCCTCGCTCCTCACGTTTTTCAGGGAGTTTTCTCCCAAAGAGTCTTTGAAACCAAGATAAACCCGCACTTCTTCTACCAGGTCTGTCCATAATGTTCTCCAAATTGTTGCTTTAAATAAACGACGATGGTAACTCTTCAGCCTTGAAACGAAGTAACGGGCGATAGCCCGATCAATTGATTTCAAGGCTGAGGAGTTACCGACGAGGTTAATCATTATTTAATAAAACTTTAGTCTAATCAGTTATTTACATTCTCTTTTGTCCCATCAGCATAGATCATCATACCACGTCCGTAATCTTCGCCTCCTTTAAATTGCCCAATGTAACGATCCCCATTAGGCCAAACATAAGTGCCTCGCCCATTTTGAATGCCGTTGATAAAGCCACCTTGATAGGTATCTATGCCAACGGCTTTACCACGACCATAGGCTTTGCCCTTTCGACATTCTCCCTTGTAGCTGCCACGAAGACGTACATCAGCAACATAACAACCCACATGAGGTATTTGGGCGACACCCTTTTTAAATTGCCCGGTAAAACACTTTTTATCAAGCCAAGTGAAGGTACCCTGTCCATGAGGCAAGCCATTGACGAAGTTACCTTCATATATATGAATGCCTATCGCTAAACCACGGCCATGCGCTTTGCCATTTTTACAGCTACCCTCATAGTGGCCTTGAAGTTTTGGAGGAGTAACAGCGCAAGCTTGATTAGGAATCCTTGGAGTCTTCTTAGAATCGAAACACTCACTAGAAGGTTTCGTGGGAGTCTGAACACAGCTTGTCATAGCTAAAAAAGCCATCACAGTTAATAAATAAAGTAACTTTTTATGTCTTAATAACATAATAATATTTCCTATTGATGGAATGAAGAGTGAAAACTCATCAGAAAAATTTCAATTTCTTCAATCTTTATGAGATAATAAGAAGTGATTTTTCATTTTACAAGCACTTATGGCACATTCATTGCTCAATTTAGCTTTGAGCTTCCTTTTGGAGTTCAACGCTTTCGCTTTGAACTGGAATTCAACGCTTTCGCTTTGAGCTTCTCAACGCTTTAGCTTTAAAAGCTCTTTTATAAATACTAAAAATCCGAAGTTTTCAATTACCATAATAACCCATTCTTAAACGAGAAGGCAACTTTTAATGATAAAACGACGACGTTTAAATTTACTCATGCGTCACCTGTTAATCAGTGTGACATGCCTGAGCAGTTTGTATGCCCAAGCAGGCGATTTAAACTCTCAGCGATGGCAATTTGAACAGGCAATTAATTCGTTCAAAAACAATAGTTTGGAAAGTTTTCACGACATTTCTGTCGGTTTGCAACATTATCCGCTTTATTACTACTTGCGATATGAATATCTTAAACCACGGTTGAAACGAGTTGGTACTGCCGAAATCAAAGCGTTTTTAACGCAATATGGCAATAGCTATTTTGGGGAAAAATTGCGCCGTGATTGGCTAAAACAATTAGCCAAGGAGGGCAATTGGTCCACTTTCGTACAATTTTATACGCCCCAAGAGTCCGTTAAATTGCAATGTGACTATGTGCAAGCGCGTCTGATGACGAGACAAGATACACGCGCTGCTCAGCTTGATGCGAAAAATTTGTGGCTCGTTGGAAAATCACAGCCTAAGAACTGCGATCCTGTCTTTGAATATCTCTATCAAAGCGGTTTGGTTAATGAAACACTGCTTTGGGAACGTATTGGTTTAGCCATGAAAAAAGGCAAACTGGGTTTGGCAGGCGCGTTAGCGAAGCGTCTTGCTCCCACTGATAGGATGTGGGTAAGCCGTTGGATATCCATGCACAGAAAACCAGCACAAACGCTTGCCCAATTTAATGAACCTGATTTGCCTATCGTGCGTGAAATTGTCTTGCATGGCATTAAACGTCTGGCTAAAAAACAATTTGAACTGGCGAATGAGTATTGGGAAGGTTTTCAACGTCATTATGCGTTTTCAATACAGCAGATTGGCGAAATGCAGCGTGATTTGGCATTAGCGAGTGTCAAGCATAAGCATCCAAAAGCGTTGACATGGCTAACTGCGGTTAATAAAAACTTTCTCAATGAGAAAGTCACTAAAGCCCGTTTTAAACTTGCTTTTAAACAACAAGATTGGCGTGCATTGGCTGATTTCATTACGGAGTTGTCTGAAGAAGAACAAGATACTTTGCAATGGCGTTATTGGCTTGCGCGTGCGACTGAACAAATGGGAAAACGGGTTCAAGCGCAACGGCTCTATAAGGCATTGGCTAATGAACGTGATTACTACGGCTTTTTAGCAGCAGATCGCATTGGTGCCAAACATCAGATGCAACATCGTTCCATTGAATATACCCAGGCAGAAGAAGCCCAATTGATGCAAAATTTCAGCATTGCGAGTGCTTACGAGTTTTATAATTTAAATAAGCGCACTGATAAAGATAAATGGCTTCTTAACGCACGGCGCGAATGGCACTATGCTATCAAATCGCTTTCACCCCGTCAACAAGCCGTTGCCGCTGCACTCGCCAGCAATTGGAAATGGCATGATCGTGCTCTGATAACCGCCGCTAAAGCAGGTTACTATGACGATTTAGATGTCCGTTTTCCTTTAGCTTTTTATGGTCCATTAGCGGCGGGTGCAAGCAATCAAGGTCTTGATTTATCTTGGGTTTATGGAATAGTCCGTCAAGAAAGTGCCTTTATGAGTAAGGTTCGTTCCCGCGCTGGTGCAATGGGTTTAATGCAATTAATGCCTGCCACCGGGCGATTAGTCGCTAAGAAAATTGGTATTAAGTTGAGAAGAACCCAGGATATTTTGAATGTTGAGACTAACGTCAGTTTAGGCACTGCCTATTTACGACAGATGCTTGATAGATTTGATGGCAATCACATGTTGGCAACGGCGGCTTATAATGCGGGTCCTGGACGTGCTAAACGCTGGGCGGCTAGAAATAATTGTATGCCAGCTGATGTTTGGGTTGAATTAATCCCGTTTAATGAAACGCGCAAATATGTACGCAGCGTCTTGTTTTATACCAGCGTATTTGAATCTCGACTAGGGCAACGACAACAGTTAATGAAGGTGACATTGGCACCGCATGATACTTGTGGGTTTAGTCAGCGTTTAAAAACTGATTTTAAATCAAAGATTTAAAAACTTTTATCCGTTTTGGAGTCCAACGCTTCAGCTTTGGAAATAGGAGTTCAACGGTATCTTATTAAAATTTGGTGGTC
>JAGLHR010000121.1 GCA_023143415.1 Thiomargarita sp.
GCACCCACGTTGCCCACCCTACATGACTTGCCCTTCTGTCAAGAAAACGAAAAGTGATTTAATTCCTCAGATAGAATTTGCAATTGTTCGTGAGATGTCATACAATGACTTTTTTTATAACTTGATGGAGAAATATATTATGAATAGTTCACGCTTTTCTATATATAGAGTGATTTCTGGTACGCTACTGGCTCTGGCTTTTCTAGCAAGCCATGCTGTATTTGCAACAACGTCGCGTGTTGCCCTGGTGATTGGTAATGCCGATTATTCATCTTCATCTGCTCCTTCACTGAAAAATCCTGTCAGTGATGCAAGGGGGATGAGTGAAGCCTTGAAGAATTTGAAGTTTCAAGTGCTGAATTTGGAAAATGCGAATCAAGCGACGATGGAAAATGCTTTCCGCGCTTTTGGGCAGAAGTTAAAGGCTGATGCGAAAACACACGATGATGTGGTTGCCCTTTTCTATTATTCAGGGCATGGTGCCCAAGTGAATGGGAAAAACTATCTGCTTTCTGTCAATTCCGATACCAATTATGATATGACTGATGCGAAGCGTAGCGGCGTGGTGTCATTAACTAAGCTGTTTAATGCACTTAATACGGCTGGGAAGACAACGAATATTGTTATTCTGGATGCTTGTCGTGATAATCCGCCCACGAAAGAGGTTGCTAATAAGAATACAAAAAGTGCGGTTATTAAGGGCTTGGAATGGCTGGATGAAGTCGAAACGGCGGCTGGAACTGATAGCAGTGATCCCAGTAATACCATTTTTGCTTATGCAACGGCTCGTGGTAAAGTCGCTGAAGATGGTTATGGGGTGAATAGCCCTTATACACAGCATTTGCTCAACCTGATTGGACAACGGGGTTTATCTGCTTATGAACTGTTTCAACAGGTGGGTAAATTAGTCGAGCAGGATACTTATAGCAAACAGCAACCTTGGCAATATTCTTCGCTGCTCAAGGATTTTTACTTTAAACCAAGGGTAACTCGATTACGGAGTGGTGGATTTAGA
>JAGLHR010000122.1 GCA_023143415.1 Thiomargarita sp.
CTTTATGGTTGCCCTGAGTAGTTAATTTTTAGAGTAGGAGAGTCATCATGAATATAATACTCAAAACACATACTTCTGTCAAACAGGAGAAAAGTTTGAGAAGTTTCCAAACGCAATGGCAAAACCCTCTTGCCCTTATGGCAATGGTAGGACTACTTGCTGTTTTTTCATGGAGTAATATTGCTCCAGTAAAAGCAGAATCTTTTTTCTACTGCGTTGATGATAAGGGTTTAAATGATAGTCAATTCTGTCATGGAAACCCCTTGCCTTTGGAAAAACTTGGACCACTTTATGAAAATTGCGATATTGAAGCGCTTGATATTTCGCAGATCACAGGTGATCTATATGGTGCGGCTGGTGATAATACACCTAGAAAGAGCCATCTCTACTATGTTTATAAAAACAATGGCAATGTGGTTGACTTGGGTAATATTGGTGGGAAGGGTTTTTTAGAAGAAGTTGACGCACTATCTTTCCATCCCGTGACGGATGAATTATGGGGATGGGCGCAAGGAGAAGGTTTGTTTGTCATTTCCACGCTACCCATTTTCCCGGAACATGCGATTCTACCGATAGTGGATATTGACCATCCGCATTGTCAGAAGCCAGTTGAAGATGTCACCATTCCGGCAGAGTTAATTGCTTCGTTTGCTAATGAAGTTGAAGATATTACTTGGAATCAGACAGGAGATGTTCTTTACGCTGTAGAAAACCTACACACAAACGATCCAGATAGTCACGGTAATATTGATTACGATGACGGTATCACATTATGGGCTTATGATACGATAAGCGGAGCCAGAGAATTATGTCATAATTTGGCACCAAGTATTACCAAAGCTCTGGGACATGAAGCCGAAATTGAAGGGCTGGAAGCATTGCCAAATGATTTTATGTCCATTCCAGCAGTAGAAGACTTGTTGATAGCCACATTTCATGGCACTTATAAAATGTACTATGCAATAATAATCGCCCGCCCCACATTATCAACACCTCAATGTGAAATTTGGATCGACAGTATTGAAGTCCCTTTTAATGATATCGAAGGGATTACTTACTTTTCAGATGAACCAGTACTAGCATGTCCTTCCGTGATGGGAAGTTGGACGCTTATTATGGATTTTGACTGTGATGGAGTAGGTAATCAAACTGTTCTAATGGGTTTTCTTGAAAACTCTATATGGATGGCTGACAACGAAAATCGTGGAACATGGAATCAGAACAATTGTGATGTAGAAATGTTCGATAATATGATAAGTCCACAGGTTATCTGGATTGGCACGCTAGACGGAAACCAATTGTCGGGCACTTACAGCAACAATTCTTATATGGGATGCTGGAAGGCAATTCGTAATTCTCCACTAGAATGAGACTTTAATCACTTTTCAAACCAAACCTGACAGGTTTTTAAAACCTGACAGGTTTAATTTTCAAAATTTCCTTCTGAAACGACGCAATATGGTTTGAAAGTCAGATTGAAATTTTAAGAGTTCGTGCAGAAGTACAACTCATTAATGAAATGAGGCTTCCGTTTTTTGAGGCGGTTGTATTCAATTAACCAAATTGAACTTTACCTTGTAAATCATTACGTGAATCAGCGTTGTTTAAGGCTTCCTCAAGACTGACTTTACCGTTTTTATATAAATTAAACAAGGCATCATCAAAGGTTTGCATTCCTTTCGCGCCACTCCCTTTCATCGCATCTTTAATTTCATTTAATTTACCCTTTAAAATTAAATTAGCAATATTAGGTGTATTGATCATAATTTCAATTCCAGCACAACGCTTTCCCCGTACATCAGGAATTAATCGTTGTGAAACGATAGCTGAAATATTACTGGACATATCCATAAATAATGCTTTATGTTTATCAGTCGGAAACATATTGACAATCCGATCTAATGCTTGGTTAGCATTATTCGCGTGCATGGTAGAAATACATAAATGCCCTGTATTGGCTAATTCTAAAGCCGCTTCCATGGTTTCTGTGGTGCGAATTTCCCCAATGAGAATCACATCGGGCGCTTCACGCAATGATGCTTTAATTCCCGCCGCATAAGACATCGTATCAACCCCGACTTCACGCTGATTAACAATGGACATTTGATTCGGATGAGAAAATTCAACGGGATCTTCAATGGTTAAAATATGTCCCGGTGAGTTAGCATTGCGGTGATTTATCATCGCAGCTAAAGTGGTGGATTTACCGGAACCTGTTCCGCCTACCATCAATAGTAATCCCCGCTTAGCCATAATCAATTCTGTTAAAATTCCAGGCAATCCCAAATCTGCGGCTGTGGGAATTTCTGACGGGATAAAACGCATGACTAAACCAATGGTTTTACGCTGAAAAAAACCATTCCCTCGAAAACGCGCACTGCCATCGGGCATAGAGATGGCAAAATCTAAATCTTTGGTTTTTTCAAACTGAGCAATTTGCTCATCTGTTAGAATTGAGTAGGCACATTTTTTAGTGATTTCTGGTGTTGCAACAAACGTACTCAATGGGCGAGCTGCGCCATAGATTTTTGCTTTGATTTGAGAACCCACCGTCACAAATAAATCAGAGCCGTTATGTTCGATAATTAACTTTAAATAGTCCAACAAATCTGTGCTGTCTATCAAGGGTATTTCTGGTGGAGCGTCATTTTTAGGTTCTGCTTTGGCTTTCTTGTTTTCAGAATCTTCTTTCTTTTCAGAATTTCCAGAAGCACTCGCAGGTTGAATAACAATGCCCACTCCATTCTTATTAAAAGAGAGCGACACTTGAAATTCCCCTAAAGCCTGTTTGTAGATAAATTCCAACGCCTTATCTTTAACAAATTGTTTTTTTTCAGCGTCAGACATCATGGCGAAAGCGGCGGCTTTAGCCATTTCCGCCGTGACGGCTTTTTTACCGACAGGTTTATTTTTGCCAGATAATTTTATCG
Organism: Thiomargarita sp.; assembly: GCA_023143415.1. Classification (GTDB taxonomy): domain Bacteria; phylum Pseudomonadota; class Gammaproteobacteria; order Beggiatoales; family Beggiatoaceae; genus QNES01. Next base: position 2,931 of record JAGLHR010000122.1, read on the forward strand.
TTATGGGAGAACCTACAGAGACAAATAAATCAGAGCCATTTTTTTCTGTCAACAATTTTAAATAAGGTGATAAGTCCATTATTAATTGTTTTCTCGGTACTTGTTTTTTAAAGAAAAACTTTAGCCTCGAATGGTGAATTATAGTTTTTCAGATAAATAATAATCAAGGCTAAGAGTTTTCAACTCGCTATCCTCAAGCAACATTACTCTTTTTCATCTTTTTCCATCAGAGTCAAATCTGAACCACCCAATCCGCCCTTAGAATGTTTGCTTTCCAGTTTAATTCGCAGACGCAATTCATTGGGCGAATCCGCATTAGCAAATGCCTCTTCTTTGGAAATTCGCTCTTCTTCGTAAAGATTGAACAAAGATTGGTCAAATGTTTGCATACCCAAATCAACTGATTTAGCCATAATCGGTTTAATACCAGCAACATCCCCTTTCGCAATCAATTCTTGGATTAATGGAGAATTGATCAAAATTTCAATCGCCGCTGCACGTCCACCATCAATTGTTTTTATCAAGCGTTGCGAAATGATAGACTTTAAGTTTAACGAGATGTCTTGCATCAATTTCTTTTGCTTTTCTATATTAAAAAAGCCTAAAATACGATCAATCGCCTGGTTAGCATTATTCGCGTGCAAAGTACCCATAGCTAAATGCCCCGTTTGGGCAAATTCTAAGCCAAAATTCATAATTTCTGCATCCCGAATTTCACCGAGAAGAATCACATCAGGTGCTTGACGCAAAGTATTATGCAAAGCCGCTTCCCATGATTCAGTATCTACTCCAACTTCACGCTGCATAATCACACAATTTTTATGTGGATGTACATATTCAATCGGATCCTCAATGGTAATGATATGCCCATAACTGTTAGCATTACGGTGATCAATTAGAGCAGCCATTGTCGTCGATTTACCAGAACCAGTACCCCCCACCATCACAATCAAGCCATTTTTTGCCGTAATGAGATCTTTAAGAATAGGCGGTAATTTCAGCTTATCAAAATTGGGCACTTCTGCTTCAATAATACGCATTATCACGCCTTGATAATTTTGTTGTACAAAGGCATTAACACGAAAACGACTTAATCCTGGGGGATGAATAGCAAAATTACACTCTTTGGTTTCCTCAAATGCCTTGAGTTGCTTATCATTCATAATGCACTGCGTCAGTGCCATAGAATCTGCTGGCGTTAAAGCCTTCTTTGTGAACGGTGTCATTTTACCTTTGCATTTCATTGCTGGCGGGAAGCCGGCGGTGATAAACAAATCAGAGCCGCCTTCCTTCGTCATCAATTTCAGCAATTTGATCATGAAACCCATGGCTTCATCTCTTTCCATTTTTATTTTCCCTCATTTTCAGTTATTCAGTTTTCGAGGTTTGAGTTTTTTGAAGAAAAACTCAAACCTCGAAACCATTAACCATTAACCACTGATGTTACGCAAAACTGCTTAGAAATCCGATTTTTGAAAAAAATCGCTTAAACATCGTTTCGCCGTTTAGAAATTCGCCGCTTAGAAATCCGATTTTTGAAAAAAATCGCTTAAACATCTTGGAAACATAATGCGTAACATCAGTTAACCATTCATAATTCACCATTCGAGGTTTCAGTTTTTCTTCAAAAAACTGAAACCTCGAAACCTACGCAAATTTATCTTTATTCACCGCATGTTCACGCGCATGTTCCTTAGTAACGATCCTATCTTTTACCAGTTTTTCAAGAACTTGATCCATCGTCATCATCCCATATCTTTGCCCTGTTTGCATGGCAGAATACATTTGGGCAACCTTATTTTCACGAATCAAATTACGCAGAGCAGGCGTACCCACCAGAATTTCGTGAGCAGCGCATCGCCCACCCCCAATTTTTTTCAACAAAGCTTGCGAGATGATGACTTGCATCGATTCAGACAACATAGTACGAACGGTGGGTTTTTCAGCAGTCGGAAAGACTTCAACAATACGATCTATCGTTTTAGCAGCAGAATTAGTATGTAATGTACCAAATACAACATGCCCCGTTTCAGAAGCAGATAAAGCAAGACGGATGGTATCCAAATCCCGCAATTCTCCAATCAGGATAACATTTGGATCTTGGCGCAAAGCAGATTTTAAAGCATTATTAAAACTTAAAGTATCGCGTTTAAGTTCACGTTGGGTGATGAGACAACGTTTAGATTGATGAACAAACTCGACGGGATCTTCAATAGTGAGAATATGTCCGTATTCTGTACTATTGCGATAATCCATCATGCCTGCCAACGTCGTCGATTTGCCGGAACCAGTACCTCCTGTCACACAGCAGATACCCTTATGTGTCATTGCAAATTTTTTAAAAATTGGGGGTGCTTTGAGTTGATCCAAGGAGAGAATGTCTGAAGGAATAGTACGAATAACACAGCCTGAACCTCGACTATGCATATAAGCATTCACGCGAAACCGTGCGACACCGGGTATGGCAAACGCAAAATCACATTCGAGATATTTTTCATATTCTTTACGCTGGCCATCGTTCATCACATCATAAATCATGTCGCGGGCTTGCGTCTGATCAAGGGGAGGCACATTAATTCGACGCATATCCCCGTCTTTCCTTACCATTGGCTCCACACCCGCAGAGATATGAAAGTCAGAAATACCATTGTTGACACCAAAGGTGAGTAAGTCAGTGATATTCATAAGTTTCCTATTTTAAAATGTCTTAATATTAAGATTAATAGTATAAACTTTACATCATGAACAATTCCAATAATCAATTAAATCTTTCATCAGACGGTATCGCCGTTGAACATTTACAATGTATCCGCGACGATAGAGTATTATTTGAAGATTTAAATTTTAGTTTATCAAAAGGGCAATTGCTCCAAATAGAAGGACGTAATGGCAGTGGTAAAACGAGTTTATTACGCATTTTATGTGGTTTAACATTACCCACTGAGGGGACAGTATATTGGAAAAATCAAGATATTCAAAGCATTAAATCAAGCTACTGGTCAAAGTTAGCCTATATCGGACATGCCCCTGGTGTAAAAGCCGATTTGACTCCTTTGGAAAATTTAGCAATGGCGCAAGCATTAGCAAGCACGCCAAACAAGATTAATCTGATTGATGCGTTAGATCAAGTCGGCTTATACGGTTTTGAAGATGTGCCAACTCATACCTTATCTGCGGGGCAACAACGTCGCGTTGCCTTAGCGCGTTTATTAGCTTGCGACGCGCAATTATGGATATTGGACGAACCGTTTACTGCCCTTGATCAATCTGCCATTCGGATGATTGAAAACTGGCTAGATAACCATGCAAAAAAAGGGGGTTTAGCCGTACTCACCTCGCACCATACTGTCAATTGTGAACATGCGACTTCTCTTCAACTCAGCGTATAAACTAAAAATGCGAATTAATATCTGAAGTTTTGGTGTTTTTTTCCGTCCAACGCTTTGGAAATGGAGTCCAACGCTTCAGCTTTGGGAGTTCAACGCTTTAGCTTTGGAGTTCAACGCTTTAGCTTTGGGTTTTGGAGTTCAACGCTTTAGCTTTGGACTCCAAACGGATTTTAAACCCGTTTCTGAATCCTTAATTCGCATTAAAAAATTAACTCTTAATTAAATGTCGTTCTGGAGTCCAAAATCACTTTGGTTCCAAAGCTGAAGCGTTGGACTCCATTTCCAAAGCTGAAGCGTTGGA
>JAGLHR010000123.1 GCA_023143415.1 Thiomargarita sp.
CGACTACCAAATTTTAATAAGATACGTTTAAATGGTAATAGTGGTATAAACGGCTATTACTAATAAATAGTAACACGAGTTTGATGAGTTTGATGTTGTAATATGCCCATAAATTCATCCAAAAAAGTATCGTAGCGGGTTGTTAAACGATCAACATCATCAACATAGTGATTATAAGCCATGACAGCTGGAATTGCGGCAAATAAACCCATTGCCGTGGCAATCAGTGCTTCTGAAATACCGGGAGCAACCATAGCTAAAGTCACTTGATCTATGCCGCTTAAAGCGTGAAATGAGTTCATAATACCCCATACGGTGCCAAATAAACCAATATAGGGACTAACTGATCCAACAGTCGCCAATGTGGCTAAATCGGTATCCAATTGATCTATTTCTCTATGCAATATGACGCGCATGGCGCGTTGCGAACCTTCTAACAAAGCATCAGATGTGATATTAGGTTGCTTACGCAACCGGACAAATTTCATATACCCTGCGATAAAAATACTAGCCATGCCCGTCGGTTCGTCTTCAGCACCAGTAATGCGATCATATAAACTATTCAAATCCTTCCCTTTCCAGAAGCGATTTTCAAAATGATTCGCAGCACGATGGGCTTTTTTTAAATAACGGCTTTTACGAAGAATTAAATTCCATGAATAGAGAGAAATGAATAATAATAATACCATCACCATTTGCACGAGCAAACTGGCTTCAAGCATTAATTGTAGTAATTCAGTCATTTTTTCAATTATGAGTTTGATGTGGGAGAAACAAAGCTAAAGCGTTGTTACTCCTATAAAGAGAACAAAGCTGAAGCGTTGTACTCCTATAAAGAGAACAAAGCTGAAGCGTTGTTACTCCTATGGAATTTTTTAATCCAATGCGTTGGATTTTTGGAGTTCAACGCTTCAGCTTTGCATTTAACATTTTAACAATATCCAATGGAATCGCTTTAGGGCGTTGACTAACAACATCAATCGCCGCAATTTTAACCGTACCCTGACATAAAATATCCGATTCACGCAACACTTGTTGCACCATTGTCATACTCGCTTTGCCCAATTTTGTCATGTTCACCGTCACATTTAATAAATCATTGAAAAAAGCGGGTTTCAAATAATCAATCGTCACTTGTCGTATAACAAATATCAGATTATGTTGCTGTTTGAGTTCTGTTTGTTCAATTCCCTTATCACGCAGTAATTCTGTACAGGCGCGTTCCATAAATTTCAAGTAATTGGCGTAATAAACTCTGCCTACCATATTGGTATCTTCATAATAGACACGAATAGGCCAAATAAAATTATTCATTAAATAAATCCATTGGTTTTTTTGGGGTTATCCCAAAATGCTGCCATGCCAAAGGAGTCACGACGCGCCCTCTTGGAGTACGCATCAAAAAGCCCTGTTGAAGCAAAAAAGGTTCTATAATTTCTTCGATTGTACCACGTTCTTCACTCAGCACTGCCGCTAAATTTTCCACACCAACTGGTCCGCCGTCAAATTTCTGCATAATCGCCAGCAGTAACTTACGATCCATTATATCTAAACCGTAATTATCAACATTCAGTAAATCAAGGGCTTTTTTTGTCACCTCTAAGGTAATCTGTCCTTCGGCGCGAACTTGGGCATAATCGCGTACTCGCCGCAGAAGACGATTAGCAATACGTGGCGTTCCTCGTGAGCGACGTGCTAATTCTATTGCCCCTTGAACGTCAATGATTGCATTTAAAATCCCGGCGGAGCGGGTAATAATTGTCGCTAAATCTTGACTATTGTAAAATTCTAGCCGTTGAGTGATACCAAAACGGTCACGCAAGGGCGAAGTCAGTAAGCTGGCGCGAGTTGTGGCTCCAACTAGCGTAAAAGGGGGTAAATCTAATTTAATAGAACGAGCCGCTGGACCTTCACCAATCATAATGTCCAGTTGAAAGTCTTCCATGGCGGGATACAAAACTTCTTCTACGACGGGACTTAAACGATGAATTTCATCAATAAATAAGACATCACGCGCTTCTAAATTTGTCAATAAGGCAGCTAAATCTCCAGCGCGTTCCAAAATGGGTCCTGATGTTTGACGGATATTGACTTCCATTTCGTTGGCGACAATATGGGCTAAAGTGGTCTTTCCGAGACCGGGTGGTCCAAAAATCAATAAATGGTCCAATGCTTCTCCCCGCAATTTCGCTGCCGGAATAAAAATATCCAGTTGTTCACGAGTGCGTGCTTGTCCGACATAATCGGCTAAAGTGCGTGGACGGATGGCTTTATCAATGACGCGATCTTCTGCATTATTAAGGGGATTGATTAAACGGTCTGTTTCAATCGTCACAAATTTCTCCAAAGCTAAAGCGTTTTCGAGGTTTAAGTTTTTTGAAGAAAAACTTAAACCTCGAACTCCAATTTTTAACAAAAAAAAACCAAGTTTGGCAAAAACTTGGTCTTTAATATATATTATATCAACAAAGTTGACTTACTTACTGATGTTACGCAAAGCGATT
>JAGLHR010000124.1 GCA_023143415.1 Thiomargarita sp.
TGGTTGCCCTGAGTAGTTACAATTCAAATTAAGATTAAATCACTATCCAGACGCTGCACCATAAAAAAACATCAATATGTCAATATATACTAATATTTTTAAAAACGAAACTTATACTCACGATAATTATACTCACGATAATCTCCCTAAAACGGGCATTTTGTTAGTCAACTTAGGTACGCCAGATGCGCCAACGCCCGCCGCGTTACGGCGTTATTTAGGTGAATTTTTATCTGATCCAAGGCTGACAGAAATGCCACGCTGGTTATGGTGGTTAATTTTGCATGGCATCATTTTGCGTACTCGTCCACGCCGTTCAGCACTCAAGTATGAAAAAATTTGGACAAAGGCAGGTTTGCCCTTATTAACGATCAGTCAAGCACAGACACAAGCACTTGTAGAAGCACTTAAAGCGCGTTTTTCCAATCCTATCAGCGTCGCTTTAGGTATGCGCTATGGAAATCCTTCTATTGCAACGGCTTTAGAACAATTACGCCTGGCTAATGCGCGACAGATTTTGATATTGCCGCTGTACCCACAGTATTCTTCAGCTTCAACAGGCTCTATTTTTGATGCAGTCGGTGATGTACTCAAACGCTGGCGTTGGTTGCCCGATTTACGTTTTATCTCACATTATCATGATCAACCCGCCTATATTCATGCCCTATCGGAGCAAATTAAAAATGATTGGGTTAAACATGGACAGCCCGATCAGTTATTGTTTTCATTTCATGGTATTCCCAAACGCTTTTCTTCAGCCGGCGATCCTTACTTTTATCAATGTCACAAAACCGCTCGCCTTGTCGCAGAAAAGATTGAATTAGATGAAAAAAGGTGGCAAGTTGTTTTTCAATCTCGATTTGGGCGGGAAGAATGGATCAAACCTTATACCGATCACAGTTTAGCGGCGTTAGGCAAGGGGGGTGTTAAACGAGTTGATGTGATATGCCCTGGCTTTGCGACGGATTGTTTAGAGACTTTGGAGGAGATTAATCAAGAAAATCGTCAGATATTTTTAGAGGCAGGGGGCAAGGAATTTCATTACATTCCAGCCCTGAATGATAATGTTGAACATATCCAAGCGTTATTAGAATTGGTTGTACAACATACGCAAGGTTGGCTAACTTGTCGTAAAAATGTTGATGATTTGATTATTTAGAACGGGACGCATAAGAACGTACACGAAGGGCAGAAGAAATAGTATACCTCGTAGATTAATGAAACCTACGAGGTTAAAATTTTTCAGAAAAATAGGTGCTGAGAAACAGCCCGTTTTTTTACTTGGCTAGTGTTTCCAGCGAAATATCATGAAAAACGACAATTAGAAAGTGTGTCTTAGACCCCCAGTGATGACACTCTCATCACGGAAATCGTTGTCACTATCAGTTTGACGATAGCCAACATAAAGCATCGTGCGTGTGCTGAAGTGATACTTAGCAGCAACAGCCCAACTCAGGGCATCTTCATCAATCCCTCTGCCTTCGCTATCTAGCATTCTCTGCGCGTCATCAATATCGGAAAGGTAAGGAGCGATCCAACCTGCAATACTGATATTTTGTACAGGAGTGACTTCAAGAGAGGCAAGGATATATTTCCCACCATTTGTGTTATTACCGCCTGAGTACTTCTTATTATCCATGTTACCTATTTCCGATTCTTCATATTGAAGACCGAACTTGACCATAGGCCCAAATTTAAACGCACCACCGACTTTCCAGTTAGCGGAGTCATCATCCTGCAGATTCTTCTTATCCTCATCATCTCTGATGATATCTATAGTATCCTCCATAACTCTGTCTGTGGTCGCACCAATGTCCTGGTAAGCACCAGCCAGCCATATTGTAAAAACGTCGCCTGGTGCGGTATATCTGAGTTCAACTAGGCCAGCACCGTCCATGTCAGAGGTCTCATCAACAATACCCTGTATAGTGGCAGAAAATCCACTAAAATTGACACCCAATTCGAGCGCACCTTCTACAAAACCCTCATTTGTCAACCCATTTTGTGTTATATGTTGATTGACATTGATTCCCGTGACATTACCTGCGGCATCTCGCTGCAAGATATTGAAATACTCACCACTCATACCACCACCAGTACCACGAGTTTGCAAGGAGGTAAATGCTAAGGGATCAACCAATGTATGGGATGACTTATAAGCACCTGTTAAAGTACCATAGCGGATATGGAAATTAGCAGCACCCAAGCCAACCCACGCTTCTTCACCAATTAATGCGGAACCGAAATTACCAGAACTATTGAAAGCCATTGTATAACGCGCTTGTCCACTCACACCACCGCCTAATTTTTCATCAATATCAAATTGGATGTGGTTAGGACCTTCATTAAGAATACTACCTAAAAAGTCGTTGGTTAGCACTTGACGACCCATATCATCAAAATTGCCGCCACGAAGTGAGGCATTCAAATTCTCGTTACCGTCAGCGACTTCTAAACCGGCAATTTCTGCCTGGATTACACCAGATACTCTAACATCGGCGTTGGCAGCGATGGGTGTAACCATTGCTGCGGCGACAGCCAAAGAAAGTAGCTTTTTATTCATACAGTTTCTCCAATTAATAAGAATTAAAATACTTTTCGAGGTTCAAGTTTTTTTAAGGAAAATTTGAACCTCGAAGTCACTTTTTATTGTACTTAGGAATGAGGATTTAATCACTTTCGAGGTTTCCGTTTTTTGCAAAAAAACTTCGCCTTGAAAAGACTTCTTTCAAATTTTCAGGTTCATAAGGCTGTTGAAAATAAGAAATATAGTAACTACTCAGGGCAACCAT
>JAGLHR010000125.1 GCA_023143415.1 Thiomargarita sp.
TTTCTTATATACAATCCTTGTAGTTTGTAGTAGTTTGTAGGCCGTTGCACAGTCCTTTTGGTGCAACGCCTGTCGGCCTCAGATGCCGTTGCACGAAAAAGACCTTGCCCACCCTACTTAGCTATTTGATTTAATTGAAATTAATTAAATTCAAGCCGTTTGTAGTTTGTAGGGTGGGTAGAGCGATAGCGAAACCCACCATTAATCTAAAAAAATGGTGGGTTTCCACTTCGTTCCTACCCACCCTACGACTGTTCAAAATTCGGGTTTAATCGCTTTAAAACCAGCATCTACAATATCCAATGCAAAATACAATAAATCTTGCTCAACAAAAAAACTTTGAGCGTTTCAAGAAAAAAATACCTGCTAATGCAAAGGAAAATATTGAAATCCTTATGATACCTAATGATGGTATCGCAGTACAAGCAACATCACCAGGTAAGGTAGCGGGTTCAAAAGCGGTTTATGAAAAACAAATTGATGTCAACGGTAAAACCATTCAATACACGAAAACCACTTATGATCCACAGGGCAATATTGTTCACGTTAAAGACAAAATCAATGTAGCAACCTATCCATAAACTGAGATGAATAGAATAATGAACCATAGACAACAGCTCTTGCAAGCATTATTAACTTTTTCTAAGCCCTTAAACCTGATTGCCCAAGAGTTAGGTGAACTTGAATGGGATTATGAAGGTGAAACGGTTCTTGTGGAACCTCTCCATATCGTCAGTATTCTGAATCGCTTTTTGTCTAATCAATTGAATGCGAAACAAGTTGAAGAATGGGCGAATATGATTGAATGTCGAGAAGATTTAGATTATGAAAGCGATAATCAGAAACAATTAGAACAAGTCATTTATGAAATCGCCAATCCTGAACTTGAAGGAATATTGACTATTGAACGGTGCCAAGACATTTTTATCCTGTTCTCGCTCTCCAGTACAAGTCAACATGACTATGTCCAACAGAGTGGAGTCCTTTTAGAAAGGATTCTGGGCAAGTATAAAACGACAATGGTTCAGACCTATCGCATAAAACATTCATAACAGCTTGATTTTATTATGATTAATTAAATCCGTTTGTAGTTTGTAGGGTGGGCAAAGTCCTTTTATTGCCCACCTGTCGGCCTCAGATGGTGGGCAAGAAAAAGACCTTGCCCACCCTACATCTACTAGTTTGTAGTCGGCCTCAGATCATGTTGAATCAGACCTGACAGGTTTCCAAAACCTGTCAGGTCTAGTTTGTAGTCGGCCTCAGATCATGTTGAATCAGACCTGACAGGTTTCCAAAACCTGTCAGGTCTAGTCGGCCTTAGCTACTTAGCTAATCCGTCAAGTACAACGAATTGGCGAAATAAACGAATACGACTTTCAAAGACGAAATCCGCTCATTTTCAGTTCGAGGCGAAAGTTTTTTGAAACGGTAGCCTCGAACACCAATTGATTAATTCTCCCAATTCGTTTATTTCGCCAATTCGCTGTACTCAATTTACGCCCAACTTGGTCAAAAGAATTTCAAGGGGTTGATATAAAAATATTGGCCCTTATACTACCCTTTGAACAGGATTGATTTACCGTTTGTAATCCTTTCTTATATACAATCCTTGTAGTTATTATCTTAAAACGCATAATAGGAAACATAAACCATGTTCAAACAAAAAACCCTCAAGATTTTAGCACTCACCTCTTTTCTGAGTATCACAACAGCCCACGCCAACGAGCCAACCACCGAACCCATACTCCGCATAGAAACGGGGATGCACACCGCACAGATATGGCGGATAGGTGTTGATGCCGCTGAACGGTTTTTACTGACGGCATCCCAGGACAAAACCCTGCGCTTATGGGATTTGCACACGGGCGATTTGTTAAAAACCTATCGTGTGCCTATTGGTGCTGGCGATGAAGGTAAGCTCTATAGTGGGGCGATTTCGCCCGATGGTGAATGGGTGGCGGGTGCTGGTTGGACTGGTTATGAATGGGACAACAAACATTCTATTTACCTCTTCAACCGTGCCAGCGGACAATTGGTGCAACGTTTATCTGGTTTGGAAAAGGGCATTGCTCATCTTTGTTTTTCGCAGGATGGACAGTATTTAGGTGCGAGTTTGGTTGTAGGGCAAGGAGTTCGCGTTTGGAATACCCAGACTTGGCAACAGATTTTTAGCGATACGGATTATGCTGATAGCAGTTATTGGTGTGATTTTGACCCGCAAAATAGGTTGGTGACAACCTCTTTTGATGGTTATTTACGCCTCTACTCCTCCGCCTCAGACAGTTTTTCATTAGTTGCAAAAAGTGATGCACCGGGCGGATAACGACCGTATGCTGCCGTCTTTTCTCCGGCGGGTGATAAAATCGTGGTTGGTTTTCAAGATTCCACCAACGTCAATGTGTTAAATGGGCATGATTTAACGTTTTTATACGCGCCTGATACGACGGGTATTAATAATGGTGACGTAAGTAGTGTTGCTTGGTCACAGGATGGGAACAGCTTGTATGCAGGGGGAGGGTATTATAAAAGTGGTGGTGTTCAGGTCCTACATTGGTCACAAGCAGGACAGGGGAATTATACAGAATGGCAAGCCTCCCTAAATACGATTATGGATATTCGCCCCCTAAAAAATGGTCGCATCGTTTATGGTGCTGCTGATCCTGCTTTTGCCGTCTTGGATAATGTGGGTAATAAAATCGTAGAACAGGAGGCGAATATTGCTGTTTATTGGGGTATTCAGAATAATTTTATCATTTCTCATGATGGCAATACCATTCACTTTGGTTTTGAATTGGGGGGAAAACGCCCTGCCCGTTTTTCATTATCTGAACAGAGCCTCATTTTAAATCCCACGCCGGATACCAATTTAACAGTACCCGATACCAGTAGCTTAGATATTACAGGTTGGAAAAATACTTATGAACCAAAACTCAATGGCAAAACGTTGTCCTTAGAACAATATGAAAGGTCTCATTCTTTGGCTATTGCGCCCGATAAGTCGAAGTTTCTATTGGGTGCTGATTGGAATTTGTATCTATTTGATACGAATGGAAGACCGATTTGGAAAGTCGCTGCTCCTTCAGTGGCTTGGGGGGTCAATATCTCTGGTGATGGCAAAAAGGCGGTGGCTGCTTTTGGCGATGGCACGATTCGTTGGTACAACCTTGACAATGGCGAAGAATTACTCACTTTCTTTCCCCATAAAGACGGAAAACGCTGGATTGCTTGGACCCCTTCTGGTTATTATATGAGTTCGGCTGACAATACCGATAATATCGTTGGCTGGCATGTCAATAATGGTAAAGACAATGCGGCGAGTTTTTATCCCGCAAATGCCTTATATGCTGTCTTAAAACGCCCGGATGTGGTAAAAAAAATCCTCGTCACCTTAAATGAAGACGAAGCCATTCGCCTCGCCAACTCAGAAAAAGGGGAAGGGTTTGTCCCTTTAAACGTCGCAGAAGAACTGACGACGTTTAAAAACCGATATGAAGTCAAGCTCGAACCCAGTGGTTTAGGCAAAGCCATCATTATCGCGGCAGGTGGCGAACAAGATCGCAATACACTATTTTCATTCAGCAACGATTCGACGACAGAGATGTATCGGTTTCTCCATCGCGTTGGTTTTTCGGATGGCGATATTATCTATATGAATCCGTTGCCACCGGTTGTCCCCAACGATGGCTATATTAATGTCAGTCGTCAAGATTTTCCGATGCGTGATCCCAAAATAGAATTACACGAAGCCTTTGCACAAGCCAGCCAAGATTTAAAAGCGGGTCAGCAATTTATCTTCTATTTACATGGTCATGCCCGTGCCGACTATGTGCGTATGAGCCAAACTGCCGAAACATCTGCCCAAGAAATCAAAACCTTACTTGACCAAATCCCGACTGATGTCGAACAAATCATCATTTTGGATGCCTGTTTTTCAGGTTCGTTTTTAGATGACTTATCGGGGGTGCAAAATCGTATTCTGATAACCAGTGCCGATGCTGAAAATGAGGCTTGGAGTCCTGAAGACGTGGGCGGTTTTTCCTACACCTTTATTCGGGAATTAAAATCGGGACAAAGTGTTGGAGAAGCCTTTGACTATGCGAAAAGCAAAATCATTGATGATCCAAAAATCTTTGGCAAACAAAATCCCCTCTTGGATGACACACAAGATGGATTTTCTGCCAGCGATGATGGGCGTTTTTCCCGTCGCACTTACATTGGCGGCAGAAAAACACATGGTTCATTGCCCCCTGAAATCACTGACATGCACCCCACAATTCAACTCGTAGAAGGTCAAACCACCGCAAAATTATGGGTGAAAGCCATTCCCGACTTTAATGGCATAAAAAAAGTACGGGCAATATTGGTCAATGAACTTGATGAAGTGATTCAATATCAGGGCGAAAGCACCAACTTTACGCGGCGCGAACTCACCTTGCTACCCAATTATGACTTGCAACGTTATGAAATTGACTACGATCAATTCCACACAGCCCACGACTGGAAAATCCTCTATCAAGCCCAAAGCATGGAAGGCGATTGGTCAGAAATCTTTACGGGTTCAGTGACTTATGAAGGAACCCTGGCAGAGAACGCTGCCCTCACGCCGAGCCAATCGGTGTATCACGATGGCGACAATTTGCGCGTGACAGTGCCATTATTACCCACCGGGCAAGTACAATATGTGGGCATGGGTTTACCGGATAGCACACTCTTTTTGCTAACGGGTTTAAATGGATTTGTCCCTTTGGATGCGGCAAATATTCCCGTCTTTCAAGGCGAAGTGGCAATAGAAGTGCCAGTCGCGGGTATTCCAAAAGGAGAACATAAGCTTTATCTCTTACGAATCCCCGTCGGCGTTGATTTGTTGACGAATCCAGAACAATGGATGGTGGGCGTGAGTGGTTTTAAGGTGGAGTAGTTTAATTATGATGCCGTTGCACGATAAAGACT
>JAGLHR010000126.1 GCA_023143415.1 Thiomargarita sp.
AGATACCAAATTTTGATAGGATACGCTTTAGCTTTGTTTGGAGTACAACGCTTTAGCTTTGTTATCTGGTTTCAAAGCTAAAGCGTTGAAACTCCTATTTCAAAGCTAAAGCGTTAAAATTCCTCAAAGCGAATTGCAATTTGCAATTTCTTGACTCACTGATTGATAAAGCCACAATGCTCTATAAATATTATATCCCAAAAAAAGGAATGAACAGGCTAATACGACACCAGCTAACACATAAGTAAAACTTGTTGGTAACAATATTGCCCCAATAGTAAACCCAAAGGCAAAGAGATATACAAAAAATTGACGACGTGCTAACCTATCAGGAATAATCTGTTTCATATTCGGGATTTTTACCATAGAAATGACTTTAAGCACATTCAATTGTTGATTTTTGAGATGAAGCCATATTAAAAAAGGAATAATTTTGTACAGCATTCCCTGAATAACAGGCAGTACAAATCCAGCTATAAAAAATACGCCTAATAATATAGGATAAAATGGTTTAATGGCTAAACCAGGCCATAATAAGCCAGCCACCCATATTATAATACTTAACAATAATCCGATCATACCAACGCGCCAATAATTAAGCGTTATATCAGGCAATTTTCGCAAACGATGGGCTTGAATATTGAGCGTTGTTAAAGCAAACGCACTTAAACCCAATCCAATTAAACCTGGAAATAATTGTGCTATGATGAAAGGAATTTTGTTAAGATGAGCGAGAATATCAAGCACTGTCCATATTAATAAAAAAATAAAGATTAAAGGAACAAGCCAACGTGTCAGTAATGGTGGATATTGGGGCGTAATTTGAAACATAGGTACGACTTGATAAGCGATGCCTATTAGCAATAATCCGATCCAACCGATTAAACCCCAGGTAAAATGTAAATGGATTAATACTGTCGGTAAAGGCAATATAACCCCTAAACCACCAAATAGCATTCCTAGTCCAATGCCCAACACAACATTTACAGCTAATGCGCCCAGTGCAAAGTGCATAGCAGTCATAATGGAATTTCGCCATTTTACCCGAATTAAGGCATAATTGATAACAATAATAAAACCAATAAAACTCATCCCTAACAAGACAAGAGCCACATTCATCAACCATGCATTTCCCATTACAAAGCCACCAGCTAAACTCAATGTACCTAGACTCAGCAAAATATGAAGTATGGTGCTAACTAAAATAGGGCGAGGAACAGAACAACCAACAAGTACAGGCAATAATTGCAACATTGCCCCGAACATCACCATAGTAACAAAACCTAACGTCAATAGATGAGTAAACGCGAGCGTAGCAGGATGCCAACGATTAATCAATAAATCGGGCCCCTCATAAAGCAATAAGAAACTGGCTAACAAGCCAAATAGGGGAGCCGTTAAAAAAAAACGTAACGGAACAGATAAAGGTGGTGTCTGCTCTAAGCTAAGACTGGCTGTATTCATTTCGTTTCAGCACGAACCGCCGCCTCCGCTTGTGTATCTGTACTACGCCAAATATAGACTTCAACAGGTACATCCCGCCCTGCTCGTGTCAACCAAGAATAACCATCCCGTGTTAAAACAGGATAAAGATGAAGAGGCTCCATGCGGTGCAACATACACAAATATTCACCAGCCTGTAACTTGGGAATCGCCGCCAAAACGCGCTCCAAAGGTTCGCATGGCTCCAATTGGCTAACATCTAAAACCTGTTTACTCATCATACGTTTTTCCGAAATTCTTGCATCTGTTTAAGAATAGAGGGTACATCCCTGTTTAAGACTTTATCACTCATTGGATAGAGTATTTGTTGCTCTTTAGCATTATGCTGTTGCATTAACACTAACAATGTCTCAGATAAACCTAAATATTCTTCATCATCTTGCTGTGTGAGAGACTTTTGCATCTCGTCAAAAACTTGACGCATTTGTTGATGTTCCATCCGCATAACCGCAGTTGGACCAGCAGTTTGACCAGTACGTTCTTCAACGTTAGGAAATAAAATTTGCTCCTCCTTTGCAAAATGTTGTTCCATCTCAAGTATAAAATGGCTAAAATCGCTAGTCGCCTCATTCCATTGCTTATTGGCGACTTTCACCTCAGCTTGGGCAAAGAGTTTATCACAATGCGAATGTTCGGCACTGAGTGTTTGAATGATAGTTTCCATAAATTGATAATTGATATTTCGTAGAGGCGAACCGATGTATTCGCATTTTAAAAGTTCTTGAAAAACCGTTTGCGTTACTACAATTGATCAGTTTCTAATAGTAATCGCTTATAATCATTGATTAAAATCAACTTTCTATTATTTTTAAAATAAATATAGAACGGTTTACAAATATAACTATTTGATTTTATTAATTTTAATCTAATTTAATAGAACAAACATTACTGAATTTTAAAATAAAAGATTTCTTGACATAAAAATTGGAAATTTGATATGCAAAATCAACCCTATTCTGATACAACGATTGATGAATTGCGTCAAATATATTTATTTACCAGTCTCAATGATCAACAATTAGCGCAAATAAAAGAAAATATGCGCCATATACAACTTGATGAAGGAAATTTTTTATTTAAACATGGTGAACATGCTGCTCGTTTCTTTATGCTTAAAAAGGGTCATATTAAACTTCTCCGCCTTTCTCGAGAAGGGGCGGAAAAGGTTTTTGAAGTTGTTTCGCCAGGCGAAACTTTCGCAGAAGCAGCAATGTTTATGCCTCAATCATCTTATCCAATGACTGCGCAGGCTATCAGTGACAGTTCTATTTTATGCTTTGAAAATCAAATTGTTATAGACATTCTCAAGGAATCCTGGGATGCTTGTTCTCAACTCATGTTTCAAATGAGTCAACGTATTCATATGTGGATCAATGAAATTGATCACTTAACTTTGCAAAGTGCCACATACCGTTTAATCAATTATTTGTTATATCAAATACCCGATAATCATAAAAACGTTTATAAAGTTAAGTTCCCTGTTCCTAAGCATGTCATTGCATCACGCCTTTCTATTAAACCAGAAACCTTATCTCGTATTTTGCACACCCTTAATAAAGAAGGGTTTATCACAGTAAAAGGTTCAACTATTCGCATTCACAATGTCGATAGACTACGTTTGCACGCAGTGGGAGTTGATGTCGTCTCTCAGTAGTTAAAAGTATTCAAGCACAAATTATCGGATATGATGGGGCTTTGTACAAGACATTTTTTATTGTTCAAATTTTCAGAATTAAAAATCAAGTGAGTTTTCATTTCATTAACTTATAAAGTAAGGTTCTTGCAAAACTCTGAACACACGAGGTTTAAGAAATCCGATTTTTGAAAAAAATCGAATCGAGGCTAAAGTTTTTTCTTCAAAAAAACTTTAGCCTCGATTTCTAAATCTCAACTCGAAAAAACGAGTTTTGCAAGAAGCTCAGGTTTTAAATTTTGTAAATTCTTAAATTCTTAAATTCTGATTCTAATACTCGAAAAAACGAGTTTTACAAGAAGCTCAGGTTTTAAATTTTGTAAATTCTTAAATTTTTAAATTCTGATTCTAACAATGGAAAATGATTTAAATTAATGAATTATAAAAAAAATGTCCTGTACAAAGGTATAATTGAATATTCACTAAAAACTAAAAACTGAATTGAACACCATTTCCAACAAAATTATTACCAACGACTTTACTTTAAAGCCGTTAGATAACCAACGTTTAGCTAACCTTTGCGGTCAATTTGATGAGCATTTGCGTCAATTAGAGCAACGTTTTAGCGTGGAAATCAATAACCGCGGACATCAATTTCGTGTAATTGGACTTACCCATGCGGTGCAAAGTGTCACGGAACTCCTTAATCAACTTTACACCACCACCTGCGATGAAGCATTAAGTCCAGCCAGTATCCATTTATTTTCTCAAGAATCTCATGTTGAAACTTTGTTAGAATCCCCGGCAGATTCGACTTCAGAATCTGAAATTGTTATTCGTACTCGTCGAACTGTTGTCAAAGGTAGAGGGCTTAACCAACGCAAGTATTTAGATAATATTGTGCGGCATGACATTAATTTTGGGGTAGGACCCGCTGGCACTGGTAAAACATATATCGCCGTTGCTTGCGCTGTCGAAGCATTAGAGCAAGAACAAGTACGCCGCTTAATCCTAGTACGCCCTGCTGTTGAAGCCGGTGAACGTCTAGGTTTTTTACCAGGTGATTTAGCTCAAAAGATCGATCCTTATCTACGTCCATTGTACGATGCGCTTTATGAAATGCTAGGTTTTGAACGGGTGGCCAAATTGATAGAGCGTGGTTTAATTGAAATCGCACCACTGGCTTATATGCGAGGACGTACACTGAATAGCGCGTTTATCATTCTTGATGAAGCGCAAAATACGACAATTGACCAAATGAAAATGTTTCTAACCCGCATAGGCTTTGGTTCTACCGTAGTTGTAACTGGAGATGTTACCCAAGTAGATTTACCACAGGGTACAGCATCGGGATTACAGCATGTTACTGAAATATTAAAAGATGTAGAAGGGATAAGTTTTACATTTTTTGGGCATAAAGATGTTGTACGACATTCCATTGTTGCGCGTATTGTTAATGCTTATGAACGTGCTGAATCCTATTCAACTATCAAAAAATCTGCCTCCCGCGATAAAAAATGAATATGGATGTAAAAGTGGACATACAATATGCGACTGAAGAAACTGACTTACCTGATAGAGAGGCATTAACTCAATGGGTTAATGCCGTTTTATTGACCCTCTTACTTCATAAGGAAAGTACTCATTTGCAAAGGCAAACTTCATCTCTTCTCTCCCAAAATGATGAGTTTGAACTAACCATTCGTATTGTTGACGAAACGGAAGCCACCCAATTAAATGAAACGTGGCGACAAAGTATTGGACCAACCAATGTATTGTCTTTTCCTTTTGAATGTCCGCCAGGGGTAGATATACCTTTACTGGGTGACATTGTTATTTGTGCCACACTGGTTGTTTGCGAAGCGTTTAAACAACAAAAGTCTCTACAAGCTCATTGGGCACATCTCGTTGTTCATGGCACTTTACACCTGTTTGGTTATGACCATATTTCTGACTCTCAAGCAGAAATCATGGAAAATTTAGAAATTCGCATATTACATCATTTAGGGTATCCTAATCCTTTTTAAAATTGGAATTGACGCGGAATAACATTTAAGTGATTGAATATTAAAGATTTTTTTGTAACTACTCCACCTTGAAATTGCAAGTTTTTTGTAGGGTGGGCAAAGTCCTTTTGTTGCCCACCTGTTGGCCTCAGATGGTGGGCAAGAAAAAGACCTTGCCCACCCTACTTAGCTTCAACCATGTTGCATCAAACCTGACAGGTTTTAAAAACCTGTCAGGTTTAGTTTTCGAGATTTCCGCTTCAAAAAACGGAAACCTCGAAACGATTTTATTTGATGCACATTCCTTTAATTATTTTGAACAAAGCAATTCGTTTTATTTTATCAATTCACAAAAGTATATGATTGCCATCCCTTTTTCCCAATCCTCCTCTACCCAAACTTGGTTTCAGCATGTTAAACAGGTATTGCTTAATAAACCTCAAGATAAAAAACAACTCATTACTTTGCTACAAGATGCACAACAACGTAATTTATTTACTGCTGAAACGTTAAGCATGATTGAAGGAGCATTAAAAGTTTCAGAAAAACACGTTCGTGACGTAATGATTCCAAGGGGGCAAATGGTTGTTTTAGAAATACACGCGCCGCCTGAACAATTAATCAATACCATTATCGAATCTGGGCATTCGCGTTTTCCTGTCATAGGCGAAAATCGGGATGATGTTCAAGGCATTTTTTTAGCCAAAGATTTATTGAATTATTATGCCAAAAACGAGACTCATCAATTTCATATGCGCGACGTGATGCGCCCTGCGGTATTTATCCCAGAAAGTAAGCGTCTCAACGTTTTATTACGTGAATTTCGTACCAGCCACAATCACATGGCAATTATCGTTGATGAATACAGTGGTATAGCTGGTTTAATAACCATTGAAGATGTCATTGAACAAATTGTGGGAGATATTGACGATGAATATGATATTGATGACGAAATTTTTATTAATCAAATTCGCAATAATTCTTATACTGTGTTGGCATTAACCCCGATAGAAGAATTTAATACCTATTTTAAATCTGAATTAAGCGATGAAGAATTTGATACGATCAACGGTTTGCTCTTACAAGCATTTGGGTATTTACCTAAAAAGGGGGAAAGTATGGAATTGGGCGGTTTTCTTTTTGAGATAACGCAAGTCAATGCGCGTCGTATTCAGTCATTGCAAGTTAAACCGCTTTCTTCTACCTCAATTATTGTTCAAAAGGAAAATGAAGAAGTAAATGAAGTGGATTCCAGTTAAATAAGGAATGAGGCTTTAATAATGCGAATTAAGAGTTAAAATAGGAGTCCAACGCTTCAGCTTTGGGCGGACTAACAAAGCTAAAGCGTTGTACTCCAAATAACAAAGCTAAAGCGTTGTACTCCAAATAACAAAGCTAAAGCGTTGTACTCCAAATAACAAAGCTAAAGCGTTGTACTCCAAATAACAAAGCTAAAGCGTTGTACTCCATTAAGTGAAGCCTTGGAGTCCA
>JAGLHR010000127.1 GCA_023143415.1 Thiomargarita sp.
GGTTCGGTGGGTTTCGCTCTCGCTCTACCCACCCTACGAAAAAACCATTTAAATCAAACACTTAAATACTTATGACTAACGATGAGAGCTAGAGCTTGGGAACGAGGGGGAAATATTTTCACCTACTTTTTTTCACCTACTTTTTACTCTCATCTTCGATACGATCAATTTCTTCTCGTGTGACGAGTGGGTAATCAGGCTTATCCTCTTTAGTCTTCCTTGCTTGCATCATACGCGCAAGAAATAAACCTAATTCAAATAATAACCAAATGGGTACTGCTAATAGCGTTTGAGAAATCATGTCAGGCGGTGTCATCAACATGCCGATGACAAACGCGCCGACTATAATATAAGGGCGTTTGTTTGCCAATGAGTCTGTGCTGACAATATCCATTCGCACTAATACAATTGTAACAATAGGTACTTGAAAAGCAATGCCAAAGGCGAAAATGAGCTTGAGTACGAAGTCTAAATAGCGGCTGATGTCAGTCATCATTTCCACCCCATCAGGGGTGACACCGATCATAAAACCAAATACCAGCGGAAAAACCACATAGTAGGCAAACATCATGCCCAGATAAAATAAAAGGGTACTTGATGTTAATAATGGAAAAATCAATGATTTTTCATGCTGATATAAGCCAGGCGCGACAAATGCCCATAAGTGATAGAGAATGACAGGCATCGCTAAAAAAATGGATAGAACCAATGTCAATTTAAAGGGCGTGAAAAAAGGGGATGCGACATCAATGGCTATCATATCCGTACCTTCGGGCATGAGTTCTAACAAAGGTTTCGCTAATAATCCAAATAAATCACTCGAAAAAGGCATTAATACTAACAGAATCAACACGATAGCGAGGATTATTTTTAATAGGCGATCCCGTAATTCTAATAAATGCTGAACAAATGGCATATCCTTGCCACTGGGAATATTGGGGGTTGTCATAATATAAATTTACTTGATTTTCAACCTTTGTGACAAAATTTTAATCACTTTCAATCACAAGTTAAAACATTTAACCTATCAGATATATAATTATCATGTCAAGTTGATTAGCAATTAATATTTTTGACCTTCATTAATCGTAACGACTCAGGGCAACCAC
>JAGLHR010000128.1 GCA_023143415.1 Thiomargarita sp.
ACGAAAATCTTCTGATGTAGGGGCAATCCCTTGTGGTTGCCCTGAGTAGTAACGAAAAAATCTAAGTTTTTTGGTAACTACTCCGCCTTGAAATCAATTTCAAGGCTAATCGCTGAGTAGTTATTTTTGAAAATTGGTTCCTTGAAAGTAGAAATATCGGTTTTATTTTTAATATCGGGTTGCTTTTTTAATAGATTTGTCCTTTAATAAGTTATTGATTGAACTCGTTTTGATATTTATTTCAAGGGTTTATGTTTATTAAGGGAGCTGTCTAATAAAGTAACCAAACCATATAAAACATGGTTGGATACATTAATTATGTCGAAATGTAGGGTTGTTTTTAAAAAAAGTAACCTTATAAAGTAAACATGGCTAGGAATGTGCATATAATAAAATCGTTTCGAGGTTTCCGCTTCAAAAAACGGAAAAATCGAAAATTAAACCTGACAGGTTTGACTTGATGTCAATTATTTTATGCACGGTTTAGATAATTTTTTAAATGATGTAGAAATGTAGGGTTGTTTTTTAAAAAAGTAACCTTATAATATAATCATGGTTGGATACTTTAATCATGTTGTTAAATTGTATCCTTGAAATCAATTTTAAATTTTAAATTTTAATAGGGATTAAGACAATGAAAAAGTTTGTTAAAGCAATGGCCATTTCTGCTATTCTTGGTGGAGCCGTTCTCGCAGCACCTGCACATGCTTGGTGGAATAGTAGTCCTTGGAACAACGGTTGGGGCAACAACGGTTGGGGCAACAACGGTTGGGGGGGTCCTGGTTATGGGGGAGGATATCCTGGTTATTCAAATTGGATGGATAACTGGATGGATGGTACTGGCTGGGGAAATATGAATTTTAATACATCTGCCGGTGGTAATGGCTATGGTAATAGTAATAACCGTTTTAACCAGTATCCTGGTGGTTACGGTTATGGCTATCCTGGTGGCTACGGTGGTAATGGTCCTGGCTACGGTGGTAATGGTCAAGGCTACGGTGGTTATGGTCAAGGCTACGGTGGTTATGGTCAAGGCTACGGTGGTAATGGTCCTGGCTACGGTGGTTATGGCGGCTACGGTGGCGGCTACGGTGGTCCTGGTTATTATGGTAAAAATGAACGTCCAGCACCAGCAGCACCAGCACCAGCGCAGAAATAAGCTTTTACTGAGAAACCCAATTTAATGATGAATGATGAATTGAATAATTCACCATTCGAGGTTTGAGTTTTTTAAAGAAAAACTCAAACCTCGAAATCATTAATCGTTATCTCTTATTTTTTTTAATTAAGACATATACGGCACCTGTTCCCCCATCAACTTGACGGGCGGAACAGAAGGCCAACACTTCATCGCGTTGTCGCAACCATTTATTCAATTTGTTTTTCAAGACGGGCCGCTTTTGCCAAGAGCCATAGCCTTTACCATGTACGATTCTCGCACAGCGAACATCATGATTTTGACATTCACGTAAAAAAGCGGCTATTTCGACTTGTGCAACACGCACTATCATCCCATGTAAATCTAATTCTGCTGTCACGCTAAAATAACCACGCCGCAATTTCATAAATACACTATGTTGTATTCCTGAACGTACAAATAACAATTCTTCCCCTGTTTCCAGTTCTGCTGGATCGTAAGTATCCAAAAGCATATCATGGCGTATCAAAGCGTCATTTAAATAACGTTGCTTAGGAAAGGCTTTTGGGCGTGGTTTTGTGATAGGTACTTTGTCACATTTAAGCGGTTTGACTCCTTGCATAGCCTCTTTAAACAATACACTTTCGTTTTTTTTACTTTTTTTATTATCCATCGTCCTTATTTCCCAGATAACAATTTCATAGACAAAGATGGACATGTCTATGAAATGATATTGCTAAAAAAGGGAAGTAAATAGGAGATATCCTATCAGTTCACTGTTGGCATTCTAGGATATTTTTCCTCCAACTGACGACGCATTTTCTTGCACTGCTTGCTCAGGGCTTTTTTGTCCGCTTTCCAGCGTTTACACTCGCTAGGATTGTCAGCACACCATTGTGCTTGCGCTTCTTTCAATTTCTGTTTCGCTTCTCTTTTCTCTTGGGCTTTCTTTTTCCGGAATTGCCGCTTTAAATCCTCGCATTGATCAGGATTGGCTTGGCATTGTTTTCGTAAAGCCTCTTTCTCTTCACGCTCTTTCTTCAAGTTCTCACGGCGTTTTTCACACCAGACGGGATATGCCGCACAGCGTTGACGGAGTGCTTCGCGTTTTGCAGCACGTTCTTGACACACTTCAATGCTGTCTATGCAGTCAGGATCAATCGGCGTATTCGATAAATCCGCAGATTGAGCAGGGCTAATTGAAACAAAGCCAAAAAAAGTCAATAGTAAGATCGTGTTTTTCATTGTAAGTTACCTTTATCTAAAATAATGGGCTTTCCGTCTAATAAAGCACGTTGCCCTTGTAATTGCAGTCTGCCTTGTGCAAACCAATGTATTGCTTGCGGATAAATGCGATGTTCTTCTTGTAAGACTCGTGCAGCCAAGCTCTCTTCATTATCATTAGGCAAAACGGGAATACGCGCTTGGATTATCACAGGTCCTGCATCTAAATCTTCTGTGACAAAATGTACACTCGCACCATGTTCCTTCATGCCTGATTCTAATACTCGTTTATGCGTATGTAAACCTCTGAACGCGGGTAGCAGGGAAGGGTGAATATTGATAAAGCGACTTTGATAATGGGCAACAAACTTGGGGCTGAGAATCCGCATGAAACCAGCTAAAATCAAAAGTTTTGGTTGATAGTAATTAATGCGGGTTTGTAAGGCGGTATCAAAGTCTATACGGGATTTAAACAGCGTATGATCCAGCACTTCGTTAGCAATGCCCGCCTGTTGTGCATATAATAACCCTTTTGCTTGTGGGCGATTACTGATAACGGCGCGTATTTCAACCAGTGGATCTGCGGCATCAATAATGGCTTTTAAATTGCTGCCACGCCCTGAAATTAGAGCAACAAGCGGTAATTTTTCCATGTTTAATTATTTCGTTATTAATTATGCGAAGAAGTGATTAAAAAACGGATTTAAAATCAATTCGAGGCTAAAGTTTTTTGGTAACTACTCAGCCTTGAAATCAATTTCACCCCACACCTCGAATCCAAGCTCCAGCTCTCATCGTTATA